>JBQTJO010000141.1:0-6435 GCA_052387015.1 Gemmatimonadota bacterium | reverse complement strand
GGGCGGGTGCCGTGGGATCTCGTCGTCAAAGATCGTAGCGGCATGTGAGGCTCGTCCCGCTCCACCGGAAACCGAAACTTGCACCCAGGCTTCGAGTACCTTACGCGTATTACTGCTTCGAGCTCTTCAGTTTCTCGAATGCAGCATGACAGTGGTTACACCAATACGTTGACACAGACAGCTGCGAGCCGAAGGCCGAGAATAGTTTTGTGTCGGTGCCATCACAGAAGGGACACTGAACTTTCTTTGCGACCTCGCTCATCACTCTTTCAATCCATCAGAAACTGTCGGTTCTTGTCGCCGCGCACACGTTTAATCGTGTCCGCATCGGGACTGCTGCCCCTTGTGCGGCGCGTGCTCTCGTCGAAATTCTCGAAGCTCGCGACCGGCGCGCTTTGGCCGAGCGCCGCGAGCAGTGGCGACACGCGCTCGACGAACTGTGCACGCAATGCATCAGCTTCAGCACCGGGTCCGAACCAGCGCAGAATTGCCGGCAGAGCGGCTTGCGCGGCAGCCGCAGCTTCTGCGCGTCCTTGTGGCGAGGAGGTGGCGAGCCGCCTGAGCCAGGCAAGGCCGTGCTGCGCATGAAAAACCTCTTCATCCAGCACCTTGCCGATGCGTTGTCTGAGTGGCGCGTGCTCCGACTCGCGCAGCGCTTCCAGTTGCACGGTGAGCGCGGTGTCCACCAGCGCGTTGAGCACGATCAGCTCGGGCCAGCTTTGCGGCGCCTGGTCCAACACTTCGATGTTGCGATACTCATGTGCCTCGCGGCCGTGCTCGAGCTGCTCGGGATCGTCACCGCCATCCTTCAGCAGCGCGTACAACAGCCGGCCGTGCCCCCACTCGTCCTGCGCCATCGACGCGCACGCAATGCCGGCCTCCAGCTCGGGCGCGCCGAGAATCCACTCGGCGTAGCGCGTGCCGAGAAGCCGCTTCGAATCGGCGAGGATGAGAATCAGATCGCGCATCAACTGCGCCTGGTGACGGGTGACTGAGTACCGGGCTCCGCGGTGCTGAAGACTTCGACGAGCTGCGTGCGCGCTACGACGTACATGTCGAACCACTTTTCCTCGTCATACGTCTGGTAGGCGTAGACTCTTGCGAGCTCGTCGTCACTTGCGTTGATGGCGCCGATATGCTTGAGCGCGTCACCTCTGCTCTTGCGAGCAAAGACTTCATAGACCATAGCGAGTGTGCGAATATGCGAGTGTGAGAGGGCGCGATATGGTCATGCGGCCACACCGCATTTCTTCAGCGCTGCTTTGCCTGGTTCGCTAATACGATCTACTGTCCACGGCGGATCCCAGACGTGATTGATCTTCACTTCATCGATGTCCGTTTCCTGCAACAGCCGCTCTGTGATGTCTTCATGAATGAAGTTCATGCACGGGCAGGCCGTGGCCGTAAAAGTCAAATCGATCTCTACGGTTGTGCCAGCACGGCGAACATCGTAGATGAGGCCCAGGTCGACGAGCGAAATTGGGAATTCGGGATCCATGACCTCCCTGAGCGCGTCCCGTACACGCCGCACACTCTCAGCCTCGCACGGTCGCACACTCATACGTCCAGCATCTTCTTCATGGGACCATGCGAGCGCCGAACCGATTCGACGTAATACTCATTCATGGGTCCGCGCGCCTTCCAGCGCTGAAAGACTTCCTCCCACGTAATCTGGCCTTCGCCGAACAACCAGCGTTTCGCCTGCGCGTCGTAGCGGCACGGGAACGGATAGTCGAGCACGTACTCCTGCTTCGCTGCATGCCAGTGCGCCGGCACTTTCAGACCAAGCGACTCGCACAAAGGCACCGTCGCGCTCATCCACTTCTGGCGCAGCTGATCGTTGGTCAGACCCTTGAGTTTGTACTCTAGCTGATCGTTGTGCCGCTTCTTGTCATCCGGCATGCCGAACCACTCGATCGTCATGGGAAACATCCAGTCGACGGCGCGCTGCAGCCGCTCGCGCACTTCACCACCCAGCTTCACCAGCCGCTTCATCCAGTTCTCGCCGTGCCGCAGATGAAAATTCTCCTCGAGATCGACTTTGACGAGCGCGCGCTTGAGCGGGCCGTAGGACGTGTTCTCGAAGACGTCGCCGAGCAGCGTGAAACCGGCGCGGTCGAAGAAGCCGTTGGCGACCACCAGCTCGACCCAGCTCTCGAGCGGCTGGTCGAAACCATACGGATGCTTGAACTCGTTGGGCGCGCGCTCGTACACGAGCTGCTCGCGCGACAGACCCATGTCCTCGAGAATGCGATACGCGATGTTGGCGTGCGCGAGCTCGTCCTGGATGATGGCGACCGCACTCACCTGCGTGTTGGTCGAGGGCGCGTCCTGCGCCGCCAGCCAGTACGCCGGCGCGCTGATCAGCTCGGTGTCGCCCTGGACGAGCAGCTGCGTGGTCAGCGCCTTCTTGTAGCCGGGCGTCATCTCGGCCGGCGACTCGAGGATGTAGCCATCGCGGACCTTGTCTTTGAGTTCCTGCTCTGTGTACGCCATTCGTCCCTCGTTCGAACGCTCGTTCCGACCCCGAAAATCGCTACGGGGCGCCGCTACGGCAAGGCGTCAGCAACTGCTTCGGGCGCGGTCGCCGGTCGCGGTCGCGGGTTTGGCGGCCACTGCGTCGTACCCTCGCGTATCCCGCACCCGCGCCCTCGTCCCGCGCCCGCAAGTTTCCCGCGCCCGCGCCCACGCCCGCGCCCTCGCCCGCGCCCTCGCCCGCGAAGCTGGTCCCGCCCTTGCTCTTCTACGGCGGACTGACCGGAGAGCTAAATGAATTGGTTCAAGCGACATACGAAGGCACTGCTGATTGGGGCAGTCAGCCTTCTTCTCATTGCTGTCGTGCTCTGGCAGCGCTGCGGCATGCGCGGCTGCCCGGATGTGGACACACTCAAGGGCTACATGCCGGATGAGGCATCGACGCTGGTCGATTACCAGGGTCAGGAGATCGGGAAGCTGTTCCTGACGCGCCGCTTCATCGTGCCGCTCGACAGCCTGCCGGAGCACGTGCCGAACGCCTTCATTGCGATGGAGGACAAGCGCTTCTGGGACCATGGCGGAGTGGACTGGCGGCGTGTGCTGGGCGCGGCGTGGACGAACGTGAAGGAGCTCGGCATCGAGGAGGGCTCGAGCACGATCACGATGCAGCTCGCGCGCAACGCGTTTCCGGAGAAGCTGCCGGCCAGCCGGCGCACGCTCTGGCGCAAAATCGCGGAAGCGCGGGTCGCGCGCGCGATCGAGAAGGAATACACGAAAGAGGAAATCCTTCAGCTGTATCTCAACCAGATCTATTTCGGCAATGGCGCCTACGGCATCGAGGCGGCCGCGCAGGAGTATTTCGGCAAGCCGGCGGCGAAGCTCTCGCTTTCGGAAGCCGCGACGCTGGCGGCGCTGCCGCGCGCGCCGTCACGCCTGAACCCGCGCCATAACCGGGAGCTGGCGCTGCAGGGCCGCAAAGTGGTGCTGGAGCGGATGGCGGAACAGGAGATGATCAGCGAGGCCGAAGCAGCGCAAGCGGCTAAGTCAGGTCTCAAACTGCGGCACGGCCAACTGCGCACGAACGGCACGGCGCCCTACTTCGTGGAAGCGGTACGCGAACTTCTGGAGAGCGAGCTGGGCGATGCGATCTATGCGCGAGGCTACACGATTCACACGACGCTCGATGCACGGCTGCAGAAGATCCTGGAGCAGGAGCTGACACGGCAGCTGCGCGCGGTCGAGTCGGGCGCGTACGGCGTTTTTCGTCACCGCAGCTACGCGTCCGCGCGGGCGGACGACGGCGACCATGATGAAGGCACGAAATACCTGCAGTCAGCGGCCATCTTCATGGACACGAAGACGGGCGACGTGCGCGCGCTGAGCGGCGGCCGCAATTTCGAGGACTCGCAGTTCAATCGCGCGCTGAGCGCTCGCCGTCAACCGGGCAGCGCGTTCAAGCCGTTCGTGTATGCGGCCGCGTTCGCCGACGGCTACAGCCCGACCTACCGCCTGATGGATCGGCCGCTGCGGCTGGTCGTGTCCGGCAATCAGGTGTGGGAGCCGAAGAACTACGACGGCGGTTACACGGGCGCGATCTCCATGCGCGATGCGCTCACCTACTCGAAGAACGTAGCCACCATCCGCCTGGCGAACGAGATCGGCCTGACGCGCGTGATCGACATGGCGCGCCAGATGGGACTGGGTGGCCGCATCCCGGCGGTGCCAGCCGTCGTGCTGGGCACGGCGGAAGTCACGCCGATCGAGATCACGAGCGCGTTTGCAGCGTTCGCGAATCTGGGCGAGCGGCCGCTGCCGCGCTTCGTGACCCGCGTCGTGGATCGCGCTGGCGAGGTCGTCTGGTCGCAGCCGAGCGGGACGCAGGAAGTGATCGACCCGGCGGTCGCGTTCATGACGGTTTCGCTGATGCAGGATGTCGTGAATCGCGGCACCGGCGCGGGCGTGCGCGCGGCCGGCTACACCGGTCCCGCGGCGGGCAAGACCGGCACGACCAATGACGCGGCGGACATCTGGTTCATCGGTTTCACGCCCGACATGATCGGCACGATCTGGATGGGATTCGACAAGCGGCAGACGATACTCTCGAGCGCGACCGGTGGTGAGATCGCGGCACCGGTGTGGGGGCGCGTCATGCGCCGCGCGGGCGAGAACGGCGGCGGCTGGACGCCACCACCTGGAATCGAGACGCGCCTCGTCGACGCGAACGGGAACGTGTTGGGCGAGAACTGCCCTACCGTCGGTGCGACGCGGCGCGAGTATTTCATCTCCGGCACCGCGCCGCTGGCGGAGTGCTATTCATCGTACGACAGCTTCACGTGGAACGACTCGCTGTACGGCTATCCTGACAGCGCGTACTATGAAACGGAGCGCGCCGATGACGGCTGGTGGACGCGCCTGCGCTCGCGCATCTTCGGCAGCGAGCCGGAACGCGAGCCCCCGCCGCTCGATTCAGGCGTGATCGGACAACCTGTCAATCCGCCGCCCAATCCGAATCCCGCAACGCAGCCACCGCCGATCGAGCCGCCCAAGCCGAAGCCGGTGCCGTATGATTCGCTCGTGAAGCCGAAGCTGGATTCGCTGCCTGAAGTCGAGGAGGAAATTGAGGAGAAAGAGGACAGCGTGATCTTGCGGTTGTAGCGTATGGCGCTACTCTATCGGCGCTCTGCGATCAACAGGACATAGAACATGCGCATGCTGGTGCTGGGCGCGGGCCTCCAGGGCTCCGCCTGTGCTTTCGATCTCTTGCAGAACAAGGCTGTCGAGCGCGTCGTGCTCGGCGACGTGCGACTCGACCGTCTGCCGCCGTTCATTGCAACGCTGCGCGAGCCGCGACTCGAGCTGCGCAGCGTCGATGCGCGCGCTGCGGCATCGCTGCGCGCCGCTATGACCGGTGTCGACGCGGTGATGAACGCGCTGCCGTACTACTTCAACCTGGACGTCTCGAAACTCGGGCTCGAGGCCGGGATCCATTCCTGCGATCTGGGTGGCAACACCGCGATCGTGCTCGACCAGCTGAAGCTGGATGCGGCCGCGAAGACGAAGAACGTCAGCATCATTCCGGACTGCGGCCTTGCGCCCGGCATGGTGAACATTCTGGCGGAAGCTGGCATCAGGGAATTCGACGACGTGAACAGCGTCAAGCTGTTCGTGGGCGGATTGCCGCAGCGGCCGGAGCCGCCGCTCGACTATCAGATCGTCTATTCGCTCGAGGGCGTGCTCGACTACTACACGACTCCGTCGTGGGTGCTCGAGAACGGGCAGCCGAAGCAAGTCGAAGCGCTATCGGAGCTCGAAACCGTGCGCTTCCCCGAGCCGGTCGGCGCGCTCGAAGCATTCCACACCGCGGGCGGCCTCTCGACTATGGCGACGCGCTATCAGGGGCGGGTCAAGACCATGATCTACAAGACGCTGCGCTATCCGGGGCACGCGGCCATTATGCGCGCGATCCGCGGCCTCGGGCTGCTGGACCTCGCGCCCATGGACGTCAAAGGCAAGAGCGTGGTGCCGCGTGACGTGTTCATCGCCGCCGCGGAGCCCAGGCTGCGCAAGCATCGCAGCCCGGACCTCGTCGCACTCCGAGTCGAGGTGGAGGGACAGAAGGACGGCCAGCTCAGGACCATCACATACGACCTGCTGGACTATTTCGACGAGAATCACCAGGTAAGCTCGATGGAGCGCACGACCGGGTACTCCCTTTCGATTACGGGGCAGCTGCAGGTCGAGCGCCGCGTGAATGGCGTGGGCGTTGCGACGCCGGATCAGGCGATGCCCGCGGAAACGTATATCCAGGAGTTGGGTAAGAGAGGCATCCAGATCGTGCGATCAGAGCGATAGCAGCGATGAGAGATGAGAGCGATGAGAGCGACGGTTTGTAGCGCTCTGATCGCTCGCCTCGCTCTAATCCCTCGCATCGCAAAGCAGAGGGCATCTGAAGTCAGTAAT
>JBQTJO010000140.1:0-8725 GCA_052387015.1 Gemmatimonadota bacterium | reverse complement strand
CGTCAAGTCGCCGGTCCCGGCCGCGGGCGCCTGCGCCTGTTGCCCGACTTCGGCGGGCGCTTCACCCGACGCCTTCTCGAGCACCTGCGTCTCCTGCTGCATCTCCTGCACCCGCTGGAAGTTCGGATCCAGCTGCGAGGCCTGGCGGAAGAACGTCTGCGCCTGCTGGTAGTTGCCGCGGTCGAGCGCCTCGAGCCCGCGGCCGTACGCCAGGAACGCGATCAGGTTGGCCGTGCGGTTCTCGTTGATCTTCTCGCGCTCGGCCGCGGTCAGCGTGACGCCGACCGCATCGAAGATGTTGAAGACGATCTGCTTCTCGAGCGCGAAGATCTGCTCGAGCTGCTCGTTCTGGCCGAACGTGCCCGCCGATGCGCGGCTCGCCGTGTTCAGTACCGTCGCATCCATGCGCAGCTCGCGCTCGCCGCTCTGCGCCAGCACGCCCTGCACCACGTGCTCCGCCTTCAGCAGCCGGCCGACCCGCGCGCCCGTGCTCGCTTCCGCGAGGCCGGCCTGAGCCAGCAGCATCTCGCCGATCATGGCGTTGATCTTCACACGCTCGATCGAAATCAGCGCGGGTGAAACCGACAGATCGGTGATGATCATGTCGGACAGCGCGGTCTGCAGCGGCGACAGCTCCTCGCTCACGCCGACCAGGCGGAACGGCATGACCGCGACGGTGCGCTCGGTGGGCGGCTCCTCGGACAGCTGCTGCTCGCGCTCGAGCACCAGCCGCGCCTCCTGGCGCAGCTGCTGGCGCGCGACCAGCACGAGACGCCCGCGGATCTGTTCCTCCAACTCACCGGCCGCGCCGGTCGCGAGGAATTTCTCGTAGGCCGCGCGCGCCGCCGTCCAATCCTTCAGCTCCTCGTTGGCGAGGCCGAGGTAAAGGTACGCATCGCCGGACGCGCCCGGCCCCGCGACCAGCCGCGCCAGCGTGTTGCGCGCATCCTCGTGACGCTGCGCATTGAAATACGCGACGCCGAGCGTCGTCGCGGCTTGCGCATCGTCCGGCTCCGCGGCGACCCGCTGCTCGAGTGCCGGAATGTTCTCCGGCGCCGCGCTGCGCATGCCACCGGTCGCGCACGCGGCGAGCAGCGCCACTGTCGCAACCACGCAACCGCCTGTCCAAATGCGTTTCATCATCAGTCTCCGGGAAATATTTACTTCAATGCGTTCGCAAGTGCTTTCCAGACGCCCGCCGACTTCGTGAAGGCGTTGCCTGGATACAGATTGAATCCGATCACGCTGCCCGCCGTGTTGATGCCGATCAGCGGGATGCCATCATTGTTGTTCGCGACCAGGGTCGCGCCGGCAGCGAGCTGCGGTCTCGTGTAGTTCGAGTTGCCGCCGTACTGGAACTCGGTCACGCCCGCCAGGATCTGGTGGCTGGTCAGGGCCGTGCTGAAGTTCAGCGTCCGCTGTTCGTTCTGGAACAGGTTGTAGCGGTCGTTGGTGTTGACCAGCGGACTGTATCCCGCGGTCATGATGCCGCCCTGAATGTCCCACGGATCGCCCAGATTCGAGTATGCGTAGACCGCCATGACGACCTTGCCGCCCGCATCTACGTACTCCTTGAGCCGGTCGCCCCAAGCCACGGGGTTCGATGGCGAGAAGTTGGTCCAGACGAACACCGCGCCATACCCGCTCAGCGTGGTCATCGCTGTCGGTGTGCTGCCCATCGTGACATCATCGATGTTCTCGCTGGCGAACAGACCGGTGCTGACCAGGTTGGTACGGACGAAGCTGCCCTGGCCGCCATCCGCATTGATCAGCAGAACGCGGCCGTTGCTGTTGACGCGGAAGCCGTGCGCCACACCCACGACCGTGATGCGCGCCACACCGAACGCGTTGCTGCCCTTCGCCGTGATCTCCGCCTCGCCCGCCGAGATGCCGGTGACCAGACCGGTCGAGCTGACCGCCGCCACGGCCGGCTTGTTGGTAGCCCAGGTGATCGTCTGATCTTCCATGGCGAAGCCGTTGGCGTCGACCACCGTGCCGCGCAGCTGGAAACTGGTGCCCGCGTCGATCTTGCGCTCGGTCTCGGCCAGCACCACCCGGGTCGCGATGCGCTCCACGAAAATGGTCGCGTTCGCGGTCTGGCCGGCGGCCCGCGCGAGGATTACGGCGGCGCCGTCACCGGTCGCGGTCACCAGCCCATTCGCGTCCACTGTGGCAGTCGGTGTGAACGCAGAGCTCCACGTCACCGGCGCGGTCATCAGATTGCCGCGCGCGTCCTTCATCTCGACGCGCAGCTGCACCGTCTGGTTGAGCGCGCGCAGGCGCGCTTCACTCGGCGTGATGGTCAGGCTCGCCGCGGCCTGCTGGACCGTGACGGTGGCTTGCGCCGACGTGCCCGCGCCTGCCGCCTTGATGATCGCGGTGCCGTTGCCGACGGCGGTGACGACGCCGTTGGCATCCACGGCCGCGACCGCCGGATCGGACGACGTCCATGTGAACGACACACCCTCGACGTCGTTGCCGTTGCCGTCCTTCGCTCTGACTTCGAAAGCCTGGGTGGCGCCGAACGCGTTGAAGCTCGCGCTGGCCGGCGTCATCGCAATGCTGACGGCCTTCTGCTCGACCTTGAGCACGGCCGTACCGGTCACGCTGCGGCCGTTCTGCACCGCGGTGCCTGTAATCGTGGTGTTGCCGTTGCGCCGCACGCGGAAGACACCCGGGCCGACCTGCGTCGCGATCGTCGCATCCGCGATGCTCCACGAGATGTCCAGCCCCGGCACTTCGTTGTTGCGCGCGTCGACCACCTTGCCCGTGAACGTCACGTCCGTGTTCAGACTGTTCACCGCCGGGCTGGCGGGCGTGACAGCCACGCGCACCGCGCGCGCGCCGACCGTGAAGGTGACGTTGTCCGTCTTCGGACCGACTTGCGCGCCGATGATGGCCTGCCCCGGCGCGTGGGTCGTCACTTTGCCGGCGCCGTCCACGGTCGCGACCGAGCTGTTCAGGCTGGACCAGGTGACGACCGGATTGCTCGGCCCGCCCGTCACCGCCGCGGAAAGCTGTACCGCATCCCCCTCCAGCACACTCTGGTTGCGAGGCGAGATGACCACGCTGGTGACGCGGAGATTCTCCGGCGGGCCTGGGAACACCGGCACCGGCGCCGGCGTCGGCTGCGGACCCGACGTCACGCGCACGTTCACCACGCCGCTGAACGCCACCGTCTCGACGCCATTCGTGACGTTCACCAGCTCGATCAGAATTTCCAGGTCGCTGTTGCCCGGCACGTCCAGATCGACGGGCCACGCCGCTTCGCCCGGATCGACCGTCACGGTCGTCTGACCGACGCGTTCACGTTCCGGCAGCTTGGTGACCGTGATCCGGATGCGATGGATGTCGATCAGACTGCCCGAGCCGCCATCCTGGAAGGCGAAGTACGGGCGCAGCGCCAGCCGCACCGGGCCGCCCTGATTCGGCGTGAACAGGCCACCGTCCGAACAGGCGCCGGCGGCGAGGAACAGAACGCTCAGCAGAAATGCCGCGGCACGTCTGCGCGCCACGGAGCGCCAGAGCTGGGGCGATTGGATTAACACCGGGTCCTCTCCCGTTTTCCGGGGACAGGTTCGCGACTGCACGCGAACCGCCGACTGCGATCAGACATTGAACGGTACAAAATGAATGGAAGGCCCTGGGGAGATACTAGGGCCTCTTCGGCTAATCACGAATACTAGGTTGCACGCCCGCCAAGTGCAACGGACTTCGCGCTCCCCCTTTGACTGCCGTGAAATGATAAGGATTTCGCCGGTTTGCGAACAGGCCGCCGTCAGGAACGCTCGACCACCATGGCAAAGCCCATCGCGCCCGCCGCGCAGACGGTGATCAGCCCGAGATTCTGGCCGCGCCGCTTCAGCTCGCGCAGCAGCGTGGTCGTCAGTCGCCCGCCGGTCGCGCCGAACGGGTGGCCGAGGGCGATGCTGCCGCCCATGACGTTGATGCGGCTTTCTTCCGGAATGCCGACCTTCGCGCTTCGGTTCAGCTCGTTGCGGGCGAACTCGTCGGAGTCGAGGGCCTGGAGATTGGAGAGCACCTGGGCGGCAAACGCCTCGTGCATCTCCAGCAGCTCGACATCCTTCATGCTGATGCCGGCGCGATCGAGCGCGATCGGCGCCGCATAGGCGGGTCCTTGCAGCAGCTGCGCGGAGGGTGCGAGAGCGGAGTAGGCCCAGCTTCGGATGAAGCCGAGCGGCTCGATGCCGAGAGCTTTTGCCCTGTCCTCGCTCATGAGCAGCACGGCGGACGCGCCATCGGTCAGCGGCGATGCATTGCCGGCCGTGACGCTGCCGTACTTGCGGTCGAACACGGGCGGCAGCGCGGCGAGCTGCTCGAGCGTCGTGTTCTCGCGGATGCCGTTGTCGCTCGCGATGTGCTGCTCGTAAGCGGGCGGAATGTAGGCGGGCACGATGTCCTCGAGCAGGCGTCCGTCGCGCGTGCCGGCGGCGGCGAGCTGGTGCGAGCGCAGCGCCCAGCGGTCCTGCGCCTCGCGCAAGATGCCGTTGTCCTTGGCCAGGCGCTCGGCGCTCTGGCCCATGGTTTCGCCGGTCGACGGCTCCGCGATGGCCGGAGTAACCGGCGCCAGGTGTGCCGGCCGGATGCGCGCGAGGGCCGCGAGCTTCCGGGTCGCTGTCCTGGCCCTGGATGCGCTGACCAGCGCGTCGCGCAGCGGCTTCGATAAGAGAATCGGTATGTCGGTCAGCGATTCCGCGCCGCCCGCGACGATCGTGTCGGCATAGCCGATGGCGATGGTCTCGGCTGCCGATGTGATCGCCTGATTCGCGGACGCGCACGCACGCGCGACGGTCATGGCCGGAACCTCGGGCGGCAGCCCCGCGGCCAGCCCGACCTCGCGCGCGATGTTGGGAGCCAGCACGGAATGTACGACGGTGCCGTAGATCAGCTCGTCGACCTCGTTGGCCTTCAGGTCGGCACGTGCGAGCAGCTCGCGCACCGCGAGGATGCCGAGGTCGATCGCGGTCAGGTCCTTGTAGGCGGTGCCGGATTTCGCGAAAGGCGTGCGGACGCCCTCCACGACGGCAACACGCCGGCCGACTCGATTCGCTGCCATCCGATTACTCCGACGGAGAATCCTTCTCCCTGAGTGCCTCTTCGAGTGCGTTCCAGCCGAGCAGCGCACATTTCACGCGCGCCGCAAACTTGCTGACGCCGGCGAGCGCGCGCAAATCGCCGAGCTGCCGGTCGCGCGCGGCCGCTTCATCGCCATGCATCATCTCGGTGAAGCGTCTGGTCAGCAACACGGCTTCCGCCGCGCTTTTGCCCTTGATTAGCTGGGTCATCATCGAAGTCGAGGCCATCGAGATGCTGCAGCCGACGCCTTCGAACCTGGCGTCCTGGATCGCGTTGTCCTCGAGCTTGAGTCTGAGGACCACTTCGTCGCCGCAGGTCGGGTTGTTCATGTGCACGGTGGCATCCGCCTCGTCCAGCGCGCCGCGGTTTCTCGGGCGCTTGTAATGGTCGAGAATGACTTCCTGGAAGAGAGAGCCGAGTGGCGGTGTCTGGCGGTCCTGGCTTGTCATGCTATGGGGTTGTCCCAAGCGATCGGCTAAGCTCCGTTTCACGCAACGCCGCAACGACCGCAGGCGCCTTCGGCGCCGCCACGTTTCCATCGTTATGCCTGTGATCGATCATAACAGAATTGCGAGTATCGTTATCGACGCAGGTTTTCGCATTTCGCGAAAGCTTGGGCCTGGCCTGCTCGAGTCCGTCTACAAGACTGTTCTCGCGCGGGATCTCATACGCAGCGGGCTGTGTGTAGAATGCGAGAAATGGATCTCGTTCGATTTCGAAGGCCTGTGGTTCGACAAGGGCTTCCGTGCCGACATCATTGTCGCACGCGCTGTAATCGTCGAGGTGAAGTGCGCAGTCGCGCTGAACGCCGCCCATTATAAACAGATCCTCACTTATCTGCGCCTGACGGACATGAAACTCGGATTGCTGTTGAACTTTGGTGCGCCGCACTTCAAGGACGGCATAAAGCGTGTTGTAAACGGGCTGTAAAACTGCGGCGCCGCAGGCGCACCGCGCTCATTGCGGCTTTGCGTTGAAAATGAGCAAACCACTACCGCTACAAGAATAGCGACTTCGCCATCTCCAGCCCATCTACCAGCCGATCGATCTCACCCGTCGTGTTGTACAGGTAGCAGGAAGCGCGCGTTGTCGCCGGGACGCCCAGCCGGCGCATGAGCGGCTGCGCGCAGTGATGGCCCGCGCGAATGGCAATACCCTGTGTATCGAGCACGGTCGCGATGTCGTGCGGATGCATGCCCTCGAGCGCAAACGAAAATACGGCGGTGCGCTCGCTGGCAGCGCGTGGTCCGTAGAGCTTGAGCCCCGCGACCGCGCCCAGCCGGTCCAGGCCATACGCGGTCAGCATTTGCTCGTGCGCCCACAGCGCATCGTGGCCGATGCCGTCCAGGTAATCCATCGCGGCCGCAAGACCGACTGCACCGCCCGCGTTCGGCGTGCCCGCCTCGAACTTGTGCGGCACCGGCGCGTACGTCGAGTAGTCGTCGAAGACGCGGTCGATCATCTCGCCGCCGCCATGATACGGTGGCATTGCATCCAGCAGCTCGCGCCGGGCCCACAGCACGCCGATGCCCATCGGTCCGCACAGCTTGTGGCCCGAGATCGCGTAGAAGTCGCAGCCGAGCGCCTGCACGTCGATGCGGAGGTGTGGTGCGCCCTGCGCGCCGTCGATCAGCACCTTTGCGCCGGCCGCGTGTGCCCGCTCGACGATCTCGCGCACGGGGTGAATCGTGCCGAGCGCGTTGGAGACGTGCCCGACCGCCACCAGCTTGGTACGGCGGGACAGCAGCTGCTCGTAGTGCTCGAGCCGGAGCCGCCCCTCGTCGTCGATGTCGATGTAGCGAATCTTCGCGCCGGTGCGCTGTGCGGCCAGCTGCCACGACACGAGGTTGGAGTGATGCTCGAGCACCGACAGGACGATTTCATCGCCCGGCTGCAGGTTCTGCCAGCCCCAGGTCAGCGCGACCAGGTTGATCGCTTCGGTGGCACCGCGCACCCACACGATCTCCGCCGGCTCCGCCGCATTGACGAAGCGCGCGGCCGTGCGGCGGGCTTCCTCGTAACCCTCCGTCGCGCGGCGCGACAGCTCGTAGAGTCCGCGATGCACATTGGCGTTGTCGTGCTGATAGAACCGCTCGATTGCGGCCAGCACCGCGCGTGGCTTCTGGGATGTCGCCGCGTTATCGAGATAGGCGAGGGGAAAGCCGTTCGATTCCTGCGCAAGCAGCGGGAACTGCGCGCGGATGGTCTCGCTGTCAGTCAGCTGCAACAAGGATGTCATTGCCGTCGATCTTTACCTCGAACGTTTTGATCGGCTTGATCGCGGGCAGTCGTATCGGCCGGCCGGTGCGCATGTCGTAGCGCGCGCCGTGCCAGGCGCATTCGATGGTCGCGCCGCCGTGCACGCTGCCATTCGACATCGGAAAATCCGCGTGCGTGCAGCGGTCCGCGATCGCATAGATCTCGCCCTCGGAATTCGCCAGACAGATCCTCGTGCCATCCTCCAGCTCGATGGCGAGCGTACTGCCGACCGGAAGCTGATTCAGCTCGGCGACTTTCACGAACTCCGTCGTCGGCATTAAATGATGCGCGCGGCGATCGCGGCCCTCAGCTCTTCGACAACCTGCGGCAGGGGCAGGCGGTCGAGCACCTCGCCGAAGAACCCGAACACGACCAGCCGCTCCGCTTCGCGCCGCGTCACACCGCGCGTCATGATGTAGAACAGCTCTTCCTGGTCCAAATGTCCGACCGTCGCGGCGTGCGAGCAGCGCACGTCGTCGGCCTCGATCTCGAGGTTCGGCAGCGAGGTCGCTTCCGCCTGGCTGGAGAGCAGCAGGTTGCGATTGGTCTGATACGCGTCGGTGCGCTGCGCCTTTGGAAACACCTTGATAATACCGCGGAAGACCGCGCGCGTCTTGTCGTAGAGCGCGCCCTTGTACAGCAGATCGCTGGTCGCGTGCGGGACCTTGTGGTCCTGTCGTGTGTTGTGATCGAAATGCTGCGTGCCCTGCGCGAAGTACAGGCCGAGCATGTCGCTGCGCGCGCCGGGACCCTCGAGTGAGGCGGCCAGGTCCACGCGCGCGACCGACGCGCCCAGATTGACGACCAGCGTGTCGACGTTCGCGTCGCGCGCGGCAATCGTGCGCTGCGCCGCGATATGCCGCACACCCCGTCCCCACGACTGCAATGCGACGTACTGCACGTCCGCATTCTGGTTCGCAATGACTTCCGCCGCGCCGACCGAGAGGGTCGGCTCCGTGAAATCCGGCGACCTGAACTCCTCGACACAGGCGACGTGGCTCGCCTCTTCCGCCACGATCAGCGTGCGCGGCAGCACGGCTACGCCGCCGGTCGCAATGTAGCGCGCGATGCGAATCGGCTTTTCGATGCGGACGCCGCGCGGCACGTACACGAACACGCCCGTGGACCAGAGCGCGGCATTCAGCGCGGCGAACTTGCCGCGGCTCGCCGGCAGCGCGCGCGCCAGATGCATGCGCACCAGCTCCGGGTACTCGCGCGCGGCGTTGGCCAGGCTCATCAGAATGACGCCCTTGGCCAGCAGCTCCTCATTCAGCGCGCTGTCCACCATCCGATGATCCACGGTAAGGGCATAGCCGGCCTTCTCGCCGCGCTCCAGCATGGCGCGCGCCGCGGTCGGAACATCCGCAGT
>JBQTJO010000139.1:0-8547 GCA_052387015.1 Gemmatimonadota bacterium | reverse complement strand
TGTCGGATTTCGGCAGCCTTTCAGCCCGGCTGGACCACGAACGTGCGGGCGGCGCGCGCCGAGACGCGTGAGTACGTGCCTTCGTTGCGTGTGGCTGCCGGCGACGAGATCATGGCGTTTCACCTCGGCTCGACCGTGGTGGCCCTGTTCGAGCGTGGCGCGCGCATCCGGGAGGAGCTGGTGCCGGGTACGGAGATCAGACTGGGCCAGCCGATCGCGAACGCGTAGACGAGGCAGAGTGCGCGAGTTCAGAATCGACAGCGACATTCGCAAGGCGCAGACGCTGCCGGGCAGCGTGTATCACGCGCCGGAGGTGTACCAGCTCGTGCGCGACCGCGTCTTCGCGCGCACCTGGCAGTACGTAGCGGATGCGGGCCGCATCAAGGCGCCGGGACACGTACTTCCCTTCGAGCTGCTGCCCGGCTGTCTGGATGAGCCGCTGGTACTCACGGTCGCTGACGACGCCAGACTGCACTGCATGTCCAACGTGTGCACGCATCGGGGCACCATCGTGGTCGAAGGCGAGGCGCACCTGCGGGGGCTGCGCTGCCGCTATCACGGGCGGAAATTCGCGCTGGACGGCAGTTTCGTGTCGATGCCCGAGTTCGACGAAGTGGAGGGCTTTCCGAGTGAAGCCGACAGCCTGCCGAAGCTCGAGCTGAAGCAGTGGGGCCCGTTGCTGTTCGCGTCGCTCGACCCGGCCTTTTCCTTCGAGGAGTGGATCGGGCCGTTGAGCGACAAGGTCGCGTGGCTGCCGTACGAGCGGTTCGTGTTCGATGCATCGACGTCTCACGACTACTACATGAACGCGAACTGGGCGCTTTACTGCGACAATTATCTCGAGGAGTTTCACATCCCGTACGTCCACAGCACGAGCCTCACCGGCCTGGACTACGCCGGCTATCGCACGGAGACGTACGCCTACGCAAACCTGCAGCTGGGCGTCGCGAAAGAGGGTGAGATGGCCTTTGATCTGCCCGCCGGTCATCCGAACGCGGGAGAGCGCATCGCCGCCTTCTACTACTGGCTGTTCCCGAACCTCATGCTGAACTTCTATCCGTGGGGTCTGTCGATGAACCTGGTCCAGCCGCTCGGGCCGCAGCGCACGCGAGTGAGCTTCCGCTCGTACGTGTGGGATGCGTCGAAGCGGGAAGGCATTGGCGGCGACCTGCACCGCGTCGAGATGGAAGACGAAGAAGTGGTGGAGGCCGCGCAGCGAGGCGTGCGTTCCCGGCTGTACGAACGCGGGCGCTACTCACCGCGGCGCGAGGTGGGCACGCATCATTTTCACATGCTGCTGGCCCGCTTCCTGAAC
The DNA here is from genome assembly GCA_052387015.1 of Gemmatimonadota bacterium. Taxonomy (GTDB): domain Bacteria; phylum Gemmatimonadota; class Gemmatimonadetes; order Longimicrobiales; family RSA9; genus CBJLQC01. Next base: position 7,232 of record JBQTJO010000139.1, on the reverse strand, counting down.
GTCTGAGATCCGTGACGATTACGCGACAGCAGGAGCTCGAAAGGCGGCTCGGTCCCGAGCGCGTCGAGCACAACGTTCCCCTCGCGCCCTACACGACCTTCAGAATCGGTGGCCCCGCCGATCACATGTTCCGGGCGCGCACGCCTGAGGAGCTCGCGCGTGCGATCAGCGCGGCGCGCGAGCTGGAAATTCCGTTCTTCCTGCTGGGTATGGGCGCCAACATCCTGGTCGGTGACAAGGGGTTCAGAGGGCTGGTGATCCGCAGTGAAGCCGGCGGCATCGACCTGCTCGATGATGTGCGGGTCAGGGCCGGCGCCGGCGTCGAGGTGTTCCACGATCTGATCGAAGCGACCGTCTCGCGCGGGCTCGGCGGGCTGCATCACTACGTCGGCATCCCGAGCACGGTGGGCGGTGCAATCTGGCAGAACCTGCACTTTCTCGCGCCGCCGCCCGAACGCGAGCGAACCTGCTTCATCGAAGAAGTCGTCGAGTCGTGCGAGATCCTCAGCGAGGAAGGCGAGGTGCGCACGGTGAATCGCGAGTACTTCAGATTCGGCTACGATTACAGCATTCTGCACGACCGCGCGGACGTGGTGCTGACCGCGACCTTCCGGCTCGAGCCGCAGCCGGAGCAGGAGCTGCGCTACGTCATGCGCGAAAACCTGAAATGGCGCGACGAGAAGCACCCCGATCTGTGGCTGTACCCGTGCGCCGGCTCGATCTTCCAGAAGATCGAAGGTGTGGGAGCCGGGCGGCTGATCGACCAGTGCGGGCTCAAGGGCTGGGTGTACGGTGGCGCCGGCATCTTCCACAAGCACGCCAACATCATAGTGAATCTGGGCGGTGCTACCGCCGCGCAGGTTGTTCACGTCATCGAGCACGCGCGCGAAACCGTGCGGCGGCAGCTCGGCTATGAGCTGAAGACCGAGATCGGCCTGATCGGCGAGTTCTAGCGGGACAGGGCCCGCAGCTCAGTCATCCGGGAATACAGCGAATCTCCCGGGCAGCTGGTCTGTGCAAAATCCCGATGCGCTGCGATTCGCTTGGCCGGGATCTGCCAGCGTGCGCTCAGCCACTGCACCATCGACCGTAGCGCCGCCAGCTGTTCGGGCGCCGGCGCCTGCCGCTCGAAATTGCCTTCCACGACCACCAGTACATGACCAGTCGGATCATACGTCGTGTTGGTGTCCCCCGTGTAGCGCACGTCGCGCCCCTCACCAATGCGGCCTGTGATGTCGATGTAGTAGTGGTACGGCACATCGGCCCAGGCCGGCTTGGCCTTGCCGTTCGCGAGCTTGTCATCACGCTGGGAGAAGGCTTGCAGACCGCGCAGCTTCTGCTCGAGGCTCAGGCTGCGGTTCGAGCGCACGCCGGTGTGATGGATCGTGAGGCGAGACGGTTGGTGCGCGACCATGGGCAGCACCGGATCGGCGGCGCCCCACTCGGCGCGCGCCACAATCGGCGGCGCCTGCGGCACGGGTGTCGCGGGCCGGCCGCCGCAGGCGGCCAGCAGGAGCGCGCCGGACACGAGCATTCGTTTTGCAAACATGCGCGTAGCATAATCAGGCATGCTCTCGATTCAAATAGGTGATGCCCGGCTGGTCCTGGTGCAGGGCGACATCACCGATCAACGAGTGGACGCGATCGTGAACGCGGCCAACCCGACGCTGATGGGCGGTGGCGGTGTGGACGGCGCGATTCACCGCAGGGGCGGTCCCGCGATTCTCGAGGCGTGCAAGCAGGTACGCAGAGAGACATTCCCGCAGGGTATGCCCACCGGTGAGGCGGTCATGACGACGGCCGGCGAGCTGCCCGCGCGTTTCGTCATTCACACGGTGGGGCCGATTTGGCGTGGTGGCGGACAGCACGAGGAGCAGTTGCTCGCGTCGTCGTATCAGAAATGTTTATCGCTGGCTGCCGAAGAAGGACTGCACACAGTGGCTTTCCCGTCGATCAGCACGGGTGCGTACGGCTATCCCAAGATGGAAGCCGCGCGGCTCGCACTCACCACGGTGGTCGCATTTCTGACGGGAAAAACGGGCATGCGCGAGGTCCGCTTCGTGCTCTTCTCGGAGGACGATCTGCGCGTCTATTCCGATACACTCGATGCTGTGCTGGGCGCGTGACGCGCTCGCGCAGCCGCGGGTGCGCACGCTTTGCCCAGAGGAAATGCACGATTTTCCCAGAGAGAAATCTCTTGCACTCTATCACGGACCGTATAACTTGTTTTTCGACCGACATCGTTCTCGGTTCCCTTAACACATCATTCGGAGATCGTTATGGCCGCGAAGAAGTCAGCGAAAAAGGGGAAGGCCGCCAAGCGCTCGGCAAGCAAGAAGCCGGCGAAGCGCCCCGCCGCGAGAAAGACGGCAGTGAAGTCGCGAAAGGCTGCGCCGAAGAAGGCTGCGAAGAAGGCCGCTAAGCGCCCCGCCGCCCGGAAGGCTGCGCCGAAGAAGGCTGCCAGGAAGGCGACCAAGAAGCGCGCACCGAATCCCGCATTCATGAAGCCGATGCAGCCGAGCGGACAGCTCGCGGCCGTGGTCGGTGACAAGCCGCTGCCGCGCAGCGAAGTCACGAAGAAGGTGTGGGCCTACATCAAGAACAAGGGCCTGCAGGACAGCAAGAACCGTCGCATGATCAACGCGGACGACAAGCTCGGCCCGGTATTCGGCGGCAAGAAGCAGGTCTCGATGTTCGAGATGACCAAGCTGGTCAACAAGCACCTGAAGGGTTGATTACCCTCGGGCAATGAAGAGAAAAGGGGAGCCGCGGTTACCGTGGCTCCCCTTTTTCATGCGGTGCTGCCGGAGCGGGTTGCCTTCTTGAAGAGCCAGATCACGAGCGCAGCGATCAGCACGATCGGCAGCACCTTGAACAACATGAACATGGTCAGCCCCACCACGCCGACGACGAGCCCGAGCACGAATTTGACGACCACGAGCCCGATCAGGGCGAGCGCGCCGCCGGTTGCGACCTTCACAGCCATTGAGGTCATTGTAGCCACTCCTCCTGGGGTGTCGAAGAGCCTTACGAGACAGGCCCGGGGAAAGATTCAGGGCGGGCGATGAACCCGCGCTCTGGCCATCTGCTGCGCATCCTCGGCGTCGCGTTCGGCTGGGCGGTGACCGTAGGCAATACAATCGGTGCGGGTATCCTGCGCGCGCCAGGTGAAGTCGCGCAGGCGGTGCCATCGTATCTCCCCTTTTTTCTGGTGTGGACGGCCGGCGGGCTTTACGCGCTGCTGGGCGCGCTTTCGCTCGCCGAGCTGGGCGCCATGATCCCGCAGTCGGGCGGGCAAACGGTGTTCGTGCGGCGCGCCTTCGGCGCCTATCCGGGCTTTGCGGTGGCGTGGAGCGATTGGCTCTCGACGTGCGCGAGCGCGGCCGCGGTCACGATCGTGCTGGTCGAGGCGATCGGCGGGCTCCTGCCGGCCGTGTCGCCCGCGCATGCGCTACTCGGCGCAATCATCATGCTGGTATTCGCGGCCGCGCAATGGCACGGCATCCGTGAGGGCAGTGCGGTCCAGGTGATCACGAGTGTGCTCAAGGGCGGCGCGTTCGCCGCCCTCATCGTTGTTTGTTTTCTCATGCGCGCGGAGCACAGCGGTGCGGTGCCGGCCGGAGCGGTGAGCGCGGCCGGAATCGTGATTGCGCTCCAGGCGATGATCTTCACGTATGACGGCTGGGCCGGCGTGCTGTATTTCTCGGGTGAAATGAAGGAGCCGGGCCGGGATATTCCACGCTCGATGTTCATGGGTGTGGTGTCCGTGCTGGCCATCTATCTTCTGGTGAACGCGGCGTTTCTGAGTGTCATTCCACTGGCGGAAATGGCCGGCGACCCGCTGGTGGCCGACACGGTCGCGCAGCATGTGTTCGGCCGTGGCGGCACCGCGCTGCTGCGCGTGCTGATCGCGGTGTCGCTGCTGAGCGCGATCAACGCGTCCATGCTGATGGCCCCGCGAATCCTGTACGCGACCGGGATCGAGCGGGTCAACCCGGGCGGTACGCCGACGCACGCGCTCGCGATCAGCACGGTGGTGACGCTCGTCTTGGTCGTGACCGGCACCTTCAACCAGATCATTGCCATGGCTGCTTTCTTTTTTGTGGCGAACTACTCGGCGTCTTTCGCCGCCGTGTTCCAGTTGCGCCGCCGCGAGCCCGGCCTGCCGCGCCCTTATCGGGCGTGGGGCTTTCCCGTGACGACGGCGTTCGTGCTCGCGGGCTCGCTCGCGTTCCTGATCGCCGTAGTCGTGGCGGATCCGCGCACCAGCGCTTTCGCCGTGCTGCTGCTCGCCCTCACTATTCCCATTCACCGATTCCTGAAACTGCGGGCATCCTGATGGCACGTCCCTATGTTCTGGCCGAGACCACCTGGAAGCAGGTGCGCGAGACTCCCTACGAGCTGGCGGTGCTGCCCTGGGGTGCGACCGAGGCCCACAATTACCATTTGCCGTACGGGACCGACGTGTACCAGGCCGAGGCGGTCGCGATCGAAGCCGCGCGCATCGCGTGGGACGTGGGCGCGCGCGTAGTCGTGCTGCCGACCCTGCCTTTTGGCGTGAACACGGGTCAGCTCGACATTCCGCTCACGATCAACATGAATCCGGGTACGCAGCTGGCCATGCTCGCCGACATTGCCGAGTCGCTCGACACGCAGGGCATTCCCAGACTCGTCATCCTGAACGGTCATGGCGGCAACGATTTCAAGGCGATGATCCGCGAGCTGCAGCCGCGCCGTGATCTGCTGATCGCGACCGTGAACTGGTACTCGGTGCTGAAGGCGAGCGAGTATTTCGACGAGCCCGGCGATCACGGCGGCGAGCTGGAGACGAGCGTCATGCTGCATTTGCATGCAGACCTGGTCAGCCCGCTCGGTGAAGCCGGTGCTGGCGCGGTGCGGTCGTTCAGCGTGACGGCATTTCGGGAGGGATGGGCGTGGACGCCGCGCGCGTGGCTGCGCGCGACGTCGGACACGGGGGCAGGCGATCCGGCACGCGCTACCGCGGCGAAGGGGGCGCGCTACTTCACGGACCTGACCGGGAAGGTCGCCTCATTTCTGAGTGAGCTGGCGCGCACGCCCAACGAGCGGCTGTATCAGGGGGAGTAGTTACCGTGCGGCCAGCTTCTCGCGCGCGGCGCGCGCACCCAGACGGTCGACCACATCGACCTGGGCAACCATGTCGGCGGTAGGCGTATACTTCTTCGCGTGCGGCCTGGTCTCGCCCTTTGCGAACGCCGCCGACACCAGCTCGTACTTCGAGCCGGGATGCCAAAAGATCCAATCCTCGAGGCCCACATCGTAAACGCCGCGAATCTGGGCCGCAGCCTGATCGGGACCGTACGGATAGTTCCGTGAAACCCAGGGCGCGCTGAACCCCTGCAGCCATGGGATGATGCGCGCCTGCCTCTCGATGCCCGCCTCGCGCAGACGATTGGCGCGCACTACGCCCATGCCGACCGACTTCACGATCGTCTCGTAAGGCATCTCGTTCGGCCGCGGCACGCCTTTCAGGTGCGTCGGCAGATAATGTGACGGGTAGGTCATCGGCAGCACGTGATCGGCGATCGCGAGGATCCGTTCCCATTGCTGCCCGATCTGAACATCGGCCGGATGGTTCGGCGCCAGACCGAACAGATCCGCGGCCATGACACCGCCGAGCGCATGGATGCGCGGCTGCGCGGCCTCGAGGAATCCAACGATTGCATCGGTCCGGTCGCCGCGCGCCTGCGCGTGCACCTGCGGCGGCAGACTCGGGAACGGCTCCGGGAAGCGCACGTAGTCGAACTGGACTTCATCGAAGCCCGCCTTCAGCACCTCTTCCGCGATCTGGATGTTGTAATCCCAGACGTTCGGGTCCCACGAACTCACCCAGGTATTGCCCGCCTTGTCCTGCCACAGCGCACCGCCGGCCGTGCGGATGGACCACTCCGGCTTCGCTTTCGACAACAGCGGATCCTTGAAGACGACGATGCGCGCGCCCGTCCAGAGTCCGTGTGCGTGCATCGTGTCGACCAGCGCCGCGAGGTTGCTGATGGTGACCTCACCGCCAATCTCCTTCTGGAGCGGCAGCCCGGTGCGGTAACGCATGCCCTTCTCGTCCTTCACGTCGACCACGAACGTGTTGATCTCGGTCGAGTCGGCGAGCGCGAGCAAGGTCGCCAGCCGGCGGGTGGAGCCTGCTGCGTATGCATTCAGGTAAATCCCCCTGATTTGGGCGGGCGCGCCCGAGGCGGGCAGCGGGCGCGGTGTTGCGGCCGGCGCCGCGCGCGCGGGGGCGCGTGCGGCGTTCGCCGCCCGGTCGCGGCGCGCGTCGTCGTTGCATGCGGTGAGAAGCAGCGTAACGACTACGAGCAAGGCCGATCGATTCATGGCCGCAATCGGGAGCAAACGGTGTTCCGTAACACTATCCGCAGTGTGCATGAAAGACTAACATGCGGCGCATGTCTCGCGCGAAATGGCTCCTGCCGGTCCTGGTGCTCGCAATTGCCGCAGCTATCGTACTCGGCCGCCGCGCGGCAGGGTACATCCCGGCGTTCGCGGCCTGGGTCGAATCCCAGGGTGCGCTCGGCCCGGCGGCGTTCATGGCGGGCTACGTTCTGGCCACCGTGGCGTTGGTGCCCGGATCGCTGCTCACGCTCGCGGGCGGCGCGATTTTCGGCCTGCTGCGCGGCACCGTGTTCGTGTTCCTCGCGGCGAGTATGGGCGCGACCGCGGCATTCCTGATTGCGCGCTATGTCGTGCGCGACGCGGTGGTGCGCAGGCTGGCGGGCAAGCCGCGCTTCCGCGCGGTCGATGCGGCGATCGGGCGCGAGGGGCGCAAGATCGCGCTGCTGATCCGGCTGTCACCGGTCTTTCCCTTCAACGTCACCAATTATGCGCTAGGCCTCACGAGCGTGCGGCTGCGCGACTATATCATCGCATGTGCCGGTATGCTGCCCGGTACCATCCTGTGGGTCTATTACGGGCACCTGATCGGCGACATCGCGCGCATTGTCTCCGGCGCCCCCGTGCCGCGCGGCGCCGGCTACTGGCTCGTGCTGGGCGTCGGGCTGGTGGCCACGCTCGTGGCGACCACGGTGATCACGCGCATGGCCAGGCGCGCGCTGCGGGGGACGGGAGCGGAGGCGGAGGCGGAGGCGGAGGCGGAGGCGGAGGCGGAGGCGGAGGCGGAGGCGGAGGCGGATGCGGATGCGGATGCGGAGGCGGATGCGGAGGCGGATGCGGATGCGGAT
>JBQTJO010000138.1:0-17442 GCA_052387015.1 Gemmatimonadota bacterium | reverse complement strand
AGTGCGGCAAGATGATAGATGGCGTCCGCACGGTGCGATCGTACCGCGTCCGCTATGGCGCCCGCGTCCATGCAGTCGAGCTGCCGGTACGCGCCGTCCGCATCCTCCGGCACGCGCAGGTCAGTCGCGAGGACTGCCGTCTCGCCATAGATGCGGCGCAGCTCCGGCACCAGCTCGGAGCCGACCTGCCCGGCCGCACCGGTCACGAGAATGCGTTTCATGCGGCAAAAGTAAACCGTACAACGGGGTCCGGAAACCGGCGCCCCACGTTGCGATCAGCCGGCCGGTTCGGATACCTTCGAGAAATGTCGCAGCCCGTCGAAAAGCTCGAAGTCAATCTCGCCGCCATCATCGCTCGAATTGCCGCCCACGCCAACCTCTCGATCGAGGATGCCGAAGCGGCTTTCGTCGAAGTCATGGAAGGCCGCGCCACGCCGGTTCAGGTTTGCGCGCTGCTGGTCGCGCTGCGCGTCAAAGGCGAGCAACCGTCGGAAATCGCCGGCGGCGTGCGCGCGCTGCGCCGCGCCATGGTCCCCGTGGCCGCGCCCGCTGACTGGACTTTGGTCGACACCTGCGGCACCGGCGGCGGTGCGGTCACCACCTTCAACATCTCGACCGCGGCCGCGCTGCTGGCGGCTGGAGCGGGTGTGCGCATCGCAAAACACGGCAACCGCTCCTTCAGCTCGCGCTGCGGCAGCGCCGATGTGCTCGAGGCGCTCGGCGTCCGCATCGAGCTGCAGCCCGAGCAAATGAGTGCCGTCCTGGCTCAGGCCGGCATCGTGTTCATGTTCGCGCCACTCCTGCACCCCGCCATGAAACACGTAGCGCCGGTGCGGCGTGAGCTCGCCATGCCGACCATCATGAACGTGCTCGGGCCGCTCGCGAACCCCGCTGGCGCACGCAGGCAGATCGTGGGCGTCTCACACCCCGGACTCCTGGAGCTGATTGCCGGCGGACTACTGGAGCTCGGTCACGAACGCGCGCTGGTCGTGCACGGCGAGCCCGGCCTCGACGAGCTGAGCCCGCTCGGCAGGACAACCGTGTACGAGTTGAAGCAAGGGAAACTCGCACGTTTCGAGCTGGATCCGGCAGAGTGGGGAATCCGGGGCGGAACGCCCCAGGATCTGGCTGGCTACGACCCGACCGAGAACGCACTCGTGATCAGGGACCTGCTGGGCGGGAAGGGCACGGGCGCGGCGCGTGCGGCGGTCACGCTCAACGCCGGCGCGGCCATCTACCTCGCCGGCATGGCGGACTCGCTGAAATCAGGTTGGGAGAACGCGGAGCAGGCGCTCGATCGCAAAAAAGGGATGCAGGCGCTCGAGGCGTTGCGTGCCGCATCCAACACCGTGTAGAAGCGACACCCTGGCGGGTGACCACCGCTTTCAGCGTCCACGGTCCGACGATCGGCGCGCGCTGAACTTTCAGCAGCACCAGATTGCGCGTCTTGCGATCGCAATGCCCGACTGCAAAGGCCGTCCTCATCTCAGTATCTCCGTATCACGCCAATGACGATGCCCTGAACCGTAACCTCGTGCTCGCGATAGAACATCGGCGGCATCGTCACGTTCGCGGGCTGGAGCCGAATCTTGCCGCCGCTTTCCCGATAGAACTTCTTGACCGTCGCCGAATCGCCGCCGACCAGCGCCACGACCATCTCACCATTGGTGGCGGTCCTGCGCGCGTTGACGATGACGTAGTCGCCATCGCGAATCTGCTCGTCGATCATCGAATCGCCGCGCACCTTCAGCACATAGTGCTCGCCACCCCGCGAGATGAAATCCTCCGGCACCGCCACCGTCTCGTTGTCCTGGATCGCTTCGATCGGGTAGCCCGCGGCGACCGTGCCGAGAAGGGGGAGCTCGACGGCCGCCGCGGTCACCCCGGCCGGCACCAGCTCCAGGCTCCGGCTCGCGTTGTAACTCTTTCGTATGTAACCCTTTTGCTTCAGATTCTCGAGGTGCTCGTGCACCGTCGCGAGCGAGGTGTAGCCGAAATGGCGGGCGATTTCTTCGAAGCTGGGCGCATACCCATTCTCCGCCAGAAATCCTTCGAGAAAGTCCAAAATTTCCTTCTGACGCTTCGTTAGCGGCATACTGAAGCAGGCTCCCTGTGGGGTACCGAATATTTACCGAATATCTTAACCGAAGACTTACCGAAATGCAAGCCTGATGTCGGTGCTGGATCAAATACTCGCGGTCAAACTCGCGGAAATCGAACGTCTGAGGCCGCGCGCGCCGGAGCTGCGCCGCCAGGCGGAGGGCCAAAGCCCGAGCCGCCCGTTCGCAGCCGCGCTGCGCGCGGAGAGTAACGTCGCACTCATCGCCGAGTTTAAACGGCGGTCGCCTTCGGCGGGCTGGATCCGCCGGGACGCCGCGATCGCGGAGATCGTCACAGCTTATAACGAGTCGGGCGCGCGCGCATAAGCGTTTTGACGGACGAGCAATTCTTCGGCGGTGCGCTGCACGATTTGCAGACAGCGCGTGCCAAAACATCCGTTCCGCTGTTGCGCAAGGACTTCATCATTGACGAGCTGCAGCTGCTCGAAGCGCGCGCCGCCGGCGCCGATGCCGCGCTGTTGATCGTGCGCGCGTTGACACCGGCGCGCCTGCGCGACCTGCTCGCCGGTGCGCGCCAGCTCGGCCTCGACACACTCGTCGAGGTGCACGATGACGTGGAGCTCGCCACCGCCCTTGCGGCTGGCGCCGAAGTGATCGGCATCAATAACCGGAATCTTTCTACATTCGACGTCGACTCGGATCTCGCGCGCCGCATCGCCGCGCGTGTACCGGCGGGCATTCTTCTGGTTGCGGAAAGCGGCGTCAAGGGCGTGGACGATGTGAGAGCGATCGGGGCCGCCGGCATCGATGCCGTGCTGGTGGGCGAGGCGCTGATGCGCGCGCGCGACGTCGGCCGGACGGTCACCGAGTTCGCGTCTCAGCCGAAGGCAGCCCGAGCATGCGGGTAAAAATCTGCGGCGTGTGCCGCCCGCAAGATGCGAGCGCGGTTGAAGCAGCCGGCGCCGATTACATTGGCGTCATTCTCGCCGCCAAAGGGCCGCGCGCACAAGACGAGAAAAGCGCGGAACGCATTTTCGGAGTCGTCGGACGAGCCAGCAAGGTCGGGGTATTCGCGGATCAGGAGCGCGCCACGATTGCGCGCACGTGCGCGCACCTCGCGCTGGATGTGATGCAGCTGCACGGCAGTGAAACCCCCGAGCTGGTTCGAACCCTGCGCGCCGAGACCGGTCGTGTCGTATGGAAAAAGGTTACATTGCGCGAGGCGGACGATCTGGTGCGCGCGGTGGCTGCCTACGGCGACGTCGCCAGCGGGCTGTTGCTCGACTCCGGCTCGGGTGGCAGCGGCGTGGCCTTTGACTGGGAGCTGGCGCGCGCAGCTCGCGCATTGCTTCCGCCCGGCGTCGACCTGATCGTGGCGGGTGGTTTGACGCCGGAAAACGTGAAGCACGTCGCCGCACGGCTGCACCCCGACGTGGTGGACGTTGCGTCGGGCGTCGAAATTCAAATCGGTGAAAAATCGGACGCGCTGATCGAAGCGTTCGTCCGGAATGCGAGATCATGAACGAGCGCTTTGGGAAATTTGGCGGCCGCTACGTGCCCGAGACGCTGATCGCTGCGCTCGATGAGTTGAAGCGCGCCTACGCGGAGGTGCAGGCCGATGCCGGCTTTCACGCCGAGCTCGAGCTGCTGCTGCGCGAGTATGTCGGCCGGCCGACTCCGCTGTACCGCGCGCGCCGGCTGAGCGCCGAGGCGGGCGTGGCGGTCTTTCTCAAGCGCGAGGACCTCAACCACACGGGCGCGCACAAGATCAACAATACGCTCGGGCAGATCCTGCTCGCGCGCCGCATGGGCAAGACGCGCATCATCGCCGAGACGGGCGCCGGCCAGCACGGTGTCGCGACCGCGACGGTGTGTGCGCTGTTCGGTCTGGAGTGCGTCGTCTACATGGGCGAGGAGGATGTTCGCCGCCAGGCATTGAACGTCTTTCGTATGCAGCTGCTCGGCGCGCAGGTGCGGCAGGTGGCCGCGGGGACGCGCACGCTGAAGGACGCAACTAATGAAGCGATGCGCGATTGGGTGGCGAACGTCCAATCCACGCACTATATTATCGGATCCGTTGTAGGCCCCGATCCATACCCCCGTCTGGTGCGTGATTTTCAAGCCGTCATTGGAACGGAAACCAGGCAGCAGATCCTCGAGCAGGAGAACAGGCTTCCAGCCGCGATGGTCGCCTGCGTCGGCGGTGGCTCGAACGCCATGGGGATTTTTCACGCGTTCGTCGCCGATACGGCGGTGCAGCTGGTGGGCGTGGAAGCCGCCGGCGAGGGTCTCACCAGCGGTCACCATGCGGCAGCGCTTTCGGCGGGCCGCCCCGGCGTCCTGCATGGCTCGTTGAGCTATCTACTGCAGGACGAGGACGGTCAGGTGGCGCCGGCGCATTCGGTGTCGGCCGGTCTGGATTATCCGGGCGTCGGGCCGGAACACGCGTTTCTGAAGGACAGCGGCCGCGCGCAGTACGTGGCCGTCACCGACGCGGAAGCACTCGCTGCCTTCGAGAGATTGGCGCGCTTGGAAGGTATCATTCCCGCACTCGAGAGCGCGCACGCCGTCGCGCATGTGCTCGCGCACGGGAAACAATGGCGCGCAGCGGGTCCCGTTGTAATTTGTCTGAGTGGCCGCGGCGATAAGGATGTCGAACAGGTCGCAGCCATGAACTCCACCACAATAGCGGACGGCAAAGGCGCCGAATAATGGCCCGAGAAACCGGGGCGGAAGAAACGCCAATGGACCCATCACGGATCGGCGAGATCGATCTGGGGCCCGTTGCCGGGGCCGTGCCGCCGGCGCCCGAGCTTCAGGCCGTGCCGGTGGTGCCGGGCTCTCCGGAAGTGGTGGCCGTCGAGCCTAGGGCTGCTTCAGCCGCGCCTGCGGCCGTGCTTACCGCCGAGCTCACGCCGGCCGAGCTCAATGATTTCTTCACCTCGCTCGACAAGGCGGTACGGGCGCGCAGGCTCTACGCATCCAACAATCCGGCATACCTCGCGTTTCTCGGCACGGTCAAGGAGAAGTGCCGCCGGCTTTGGGACGGCGCGTATTCGCTCTCGTGCGTCGTCGATGAGAACGGCTTCAATTGGGAAGGGCAGACGTTCGCCGCGGGTGAAGGGCGCGAGAATCTGGCCTTTCAGTTCTACAAGGACGGCATCCGGCTGCTGACCTTCACGCCGGGGTTCGAGGATGAGCTCGAGCGTTTCATGGACGTGCTCGCGCGTGCGCGCCAAGTCGATCAGACCAGCGCGGACGACATGGTGACGCTGCTCTGGGAACAGGAGTTCCAGTCGCTTCAGTACAGCTACGTCGATGCGCTCGCGGAAGGCATCGAGGTCCCGGCTACCGGCCACATCTCATTCGAAAAGATCGAGCTGACGCTGGTCGCGGAAGATTCGATCGCCCCGGTCTCCACGGATCCCAACACTCGGCCACACTCCGCAGAGCAGAACCTGCCGCCGGTCGCGCAGACCATCACGCGTGACGACTTTGCCGAAACCCTGTACTTCCTCGAGCCTGCGGAGCTGGAGTATCTGAACCGTGAAGTCGAGAAGGAGATGGCGCGCGACATCAAGGGCGATGTCCTGAGCGCGCTCTTCGATCGCCTCGAGGATCCGGTTCCCAAGCGGCAAACCGAGATTCTGCGCATCGTGCGCCAGCTGTTGCCGGCGTATCTGAGCAGCGGCGACCTGCATTCCGCATCGACAATCCTGATCGAGCTGAACAACATCCTCAGCATGATCGAGATCCTGGGCGAGACGCAGAAGCGCGAAGCGCAGGAGATCTTCTCGGAGCTCTCCGAGCCCGCCGTACTGAACCAGCTGCTCAAGTCCCTCGAAGACGGCGCGATCGATCCGAGCGGCGAGGAGCTCGCGATTTTCCTGCGGTACCTGCGTCCGGAGGCGCTCGCGCCGCTGATCCGCGCGACCGAGACGACGCGCGTGCCGGCCCTGCAACAGCGGCTGCGCGGCGCGATCGAAGGCCTCGCGCGCGAACATCCCGAGATTCTGACCGAGCTTTTCAAGCACGGTGACGAAATCGTCAACATCGGTGCTGCCCGGCTCGCGGGGCAGATCGGACTGGCGGCCGCGGTGGCTGCGATCGGCTCGCTCCTGAAGAGCTCGAGCATACCGGTTCGCAAGGCGGCGGCCGAAGCGCTCGTGCAGATCAAATCCGGCGCGGCGCTCGATGCGCTCCAGAACGCGCTCGAAGATCCGGAGCGCGAGGTGCGGATCGCAGCGGCGCGCGGCATCGGCGGCCTGCGCTATCAGCCGGCGCGCGCGCGTCTCGAGGCGATTCTCCAAGGCAAGATCGTGCGCGACGCCGATCTGACCGAGAAAATCGCGTTTTTCGAAGCGTTCGGCTCGGTCGCGAATGCGGACAGTGTCGAGCTGCTGGATCGCATGCTCAACGGCAAGAAGCTGCTGGGCGGCAGGGAGTCACCGGAGCTGCGGGCCTGCGCGGCCATGGCGCTCGGCAAGGTCGGCTCGCCCGCCTCCAAGGCATCACTGCAACGCGCGATGCAGGACAAGGAGGCAATGGTGCGCAACGCGGTCATGAAGGCATTGCGGCAGGAAGTGAGCGCATGACGGTCGTACAGAGCGAAAACCATCTTCAGCCGCTCGGGCGCGCGCTGGTGACCGCGCTGAACGCGTCCGCTCAGTCGCTCAAGCTGTACCCGATCGAGAACGCGACCGTGCAGAATGTGGTCCAAGAGCTGCGCCGCGTGGTCGCGCGCATCCTCGAGCGCGAGGGCGTTTTCGATCTGCGGCTGGTCGGCGACTTCCTTTTCCTCAACGATGCGCGGCTGCGCCTCGATCTGTCCGACTACGCCGCCTTCGCGCAGGTCACTGCGCTGTTGTCGCGCCACGGCATCGGCGAGATCGAAATCGAGCCGGGCGTCGAAAACCAGGATCTCGCTCGACTGCTCTCGCTGCTGGCCGGCGACGTCGTAAAGGAGGAGGGCGCGTTCGACCGCTTCCAGGCCAAGTTCACCATGACCGGTGCGCAGCACATTCGCATCGGCGAGGCCAGGCCGGAGCAGCAGGAAGCGCCAGCCGAGGTCGACGACGCGAAGAAGCAGATCGCGAAGCAGACCTATTTCCAGTCGGTGCAGGTCGCGAAGGAAGTGCTGACCGACATGCGCATCGGCCGCGCCGTCAACCTGCGCCGTGTCAAGCGGGCGGTGCAGAGCATTGTCGACCAGGTGCTCAACAACGAGCAGTCCATGGTCGGCATGACTACCTTGCGCGATTACGACGAGTACACCTTTACGCACTCCGTCAACGTCTGCATTTTCAGCGTCGTGCTCGGCCAGAAGCTCGGCCTCACGAAGGTGCAGCTCTACGATCTAGGCCTGGGCGCGCTGTTCCACGATATCGGCAAGATGCGCATTGACGCGGCCATCGTGAACAAGGCGTCGGGGCTGACCGACGAAGAGTGGTACGCGATCCAGCAGCACCCGACCGAGGGGCTGCTCTCGCTCTTCTCGATGCGCGGCCTCTCCGAAGTGCCGTATCGCGCCATGCTGCTGGCATACGAGCATCACATGAAGGTCGACCTGACCGGCTATCCCAAGAACAAGCGCGAGCGCTATCCCACCCTGTTCAGCCGAATCGTGCAAACGGCGGACGGCTTCGACGCCGCAACCTCGAAGCGCAGCTACCAGAACCAGCCCTGGCCGCCCGATGAGGTCATGCGCGAGATGCGCGAGAACCCGAAGCGCGGCTATGACCCGCTGCTGGTCAAGGCCTTCATCAATGTCACCGGCGTTTTCCCGGTCGGCACGCTGTGCATTCTCGACACGAGCGAGCTGGCCGTGGTCGCCGCGCGCAATCCGGATCCCACCAGGATTCACCAGCCGATCGTGAAGATCATCTCCGACACATGGGGCGCGATGCTGGCGGAGCCGTTCACGGTCGATCTTTCCGAGATCGATCCGGCCACCGGCAAGGCGCGGCGCGCCATCATCAAGACTTCCGATCCCGACAAGTACGGGATCAAGATCTCCGAATACTTCGTCTGATCCCGGGCCGGTCAAACCGCCCGGTGCCAAGATCGTCAGGGCCTGGGCCGCCGAAGGCGACTGCGATGCGAGCGCGATCCGCAGCAATACATTCATGATGGAGTGGCCGCCGAGCTCCGGACGCCAGCGTGAGTTTCCGGAGGTCGACCGCGGCCAGTGGTTTTTCGACGACCGAGGCGAAGCACAAGATTCTGAAAGGTCAGGTGGCATTGATCGAGCAGCTGGAATCGCTGCTGGAGCTCCGGCAATGAAGCTCCTGACGGATCCACTCGCCGCGCGTTTCGAGGCGTGGCGCACGGCCGGTCACAAGGCTCTGATCCCGTACCTCACAGCCGGATTTCCGACGCCGCGGCAGACGCTGGATGTCATGCGCGCGTACGCGCGCGCGGGCGCGGACATCATTGAATTGGGTGTGCCTTTCAGCGATCCCGTGGCCGACGGCCCGACCATCCAGCGCGCCTCGCAGCTCGCGCTGAGCCAGGGGGTCACGCTCGATTGGTGCCTCGACCTGCTCGGGGAATTTCGGCGCGGGTCCGACACGGCGGTCGTGATCTTCTCCTATCTGAATCCGGTGATGAGCCACGGCGCGCAGCAATTTCTTGCGGACGCGGTCGCCGCCGGCGCGCAGGGCGTGCTGCTCACCGACTTGCCGCTCGGCGGCGATCCGGAGCTGGAATCCGCTTTTTCGGCGTCACCGCTGGCGCTGGTCCGACTCATTGCGCCATCCACGACCGCGGAGCGCGCGCGCGAAATCGCGCGCCAGGCACAGGGCTTCCTGTACTACATTGCGCGCATGGGTGTCACGGGCGCGCGTGCATCGTTGCCGGCTGAACTCGGCGCGCAGGTCGCCGCGCTACGCGAGGTGACCGCTGTGCCGATCGCGGTCGGGTTCGGCATTTCGACGCCGCAGCAGGCCGCGGCGGTCGCCCAGGTCGCGGATGGCGTGGTAGTCGGGAGTGCGCTGGTCGCTGCGCTGGAGCAGGGGATCGATGGGGCGGAGGCGTTGCTGGCGGGAATGCGGCGGGCATTGTGAAAAAGACGTTCGCGCTGCTGGCGCTGTTCGGGGCGCCGGCACTGCACGCGCAAACAGCGGCGCCCGATCTCTACACCATCGAGCTGTTCGGCACGCCCGAGCTGCAGCGCTTCAGCGGTCTCGCCGCGCTGCGTCCCGCCGCCTCACCCTTTACCGCGCCGGTGACCAGCGCGGGCGTGCACCGCTACGACGTGCTGCTGTCGGCCGACTCGCTGCCGGAGCCGCGCTCACTCGGCGACTACGAGACGTTCGTAGTCTGGGCCGCGCCGCCCACCCTGCGGCCGCTGCTCAAGCTGGGCGAGCTGGCGCCGCGCGCGCATGTGCGCACCCGTATCGGCGAAGTCGCATTCAACCGCTTCACGATCTTCGTTACGGCCGAACGCACGGCCAGGGTACTCGAGCCTGGCGGTCCGTACGTGCTGCGCGGCACATCGCCCAGCATGCGGCTGAGCGCCGCGCATACGCCGATCGTGCCGCCCCCGCCCGCGGAGCACGCGCACAAGAGCAGCGCCGGCTGGACGATGCCGGCGCCGCACCCGCGCGCTTCCGACATGTACATGCCTGCGCTGCACGGGCTGACACCGCATGCGACGCCTTTTCTGCCCGCTACGGATTCCGCCGCCGTGCCGCTCGTGAAGCCGCGCTCACTGCGCAGACTCGATGATGGCGACTCGCTGCGTCTGGAGGCCGCCATCGTGAAGCGAGTCGTGCGCGGCAAGACCGTGCTCATGTACGCTTTCAACGGTGAACAGCCGGGACCGCTCATCCACGTCAGGCAGCGCGCGACCATCCACGTCTCGTTCATCAATCGAACCGCGCTGCCGACGGCGGTGCACTGGCACGGCATCCGTCTCGACAACCGTTTCGACGGCGTCCCGCACGTAACGCAACACCCGATCGCGGCCGGCGATTCCTTTTCGTATACGATCACGTTCCCCGACGCGGGCATTTACTGGTATCACCCGCATCATCGCGAGGACATCCAGCAGGATCTCGGGTTGTACGGCAACATCATCGTCAGGGACACGCGTGCCGATGCCTATGGTGCCGTGCACCGCGAAGAAGTTCTCATGCTGGATGACCTGCTGCTCGGCAGTGAAGGGCTGATTCCCTTCGGTGACGAGCGTGCCACTCACGCGCTGATGGGCCGTTTCGGCAACGTCATGCTGATCAACGGGGAGCCGGCGCCCTCGTACCGCCTGGATGTTCGCAAAGGCGAGGTCGTGCGCTTCTTTCTGACCAATGTCGCGAACACGCGCACGTTCAACTTGTCCTTCGCCGGGGCGCGCATGAAGATCGTCGGCTCCGATCTCGGGCGCTTCGAGCAGGAGGAGTGGGTCGAGAGCATCGTGCTGGCGCCGGCGGAGCGCTACATCGTCGACGTCGCGTTCGACAGCGCCGGCACCTCGGCCATCCTGAACCGCGTCCAGTCCATCGACCACACACTGCGCATCTTCTTTCCCGAAGAGGACACGCTCGGGTTGGTTGCAGTCTCGCAGGACTCGGCCACACCGGACCTCGGCCGCGCATTTGGATCACTTCGAAAACACGCGGACGTGACGAGCGACGTCGCCAGGTACCGATCTCATTTCACCCGCGCGCCCGACCTCACGCTCGATCTGACCATGAGAGAGCAAGGGCTGCCGTTCGCGCTCATCCAGCAGCTACGCATGGACACGCTGTTCTTCAACCCGGTGGAGTGGAGCGGCACGATGCCCATGATGGATTGGCTGCCGACCAGCGATCAGATCGAGTGGGTGCTGCGCGATCAGGCCACCGGCCGCGAGAACGAAGAGATTACCTGGCGCTTCGAGGTGGGCGATCTGGTGCGCATGCGCCTCGTGAACGATCGTCACACCTTGCATGCGATGGCGCACCCGATCCACATCCACGGCCAGCGCTTTCTCGTGCTGTCCGCGAACGGCCGGCCGACTCGCAATTACGTGTGGAAGGATACGGTGCTGGTCCCGGTCGGCAGCGTGATCGAGCTGCTGCTCGAGGTTTCCAATCCGGGCATGTGGATGCTACACTGCCACATCGCCGAGCATCTCGAGGCCGGCATGAAGACGGTTTTCGGCGTAACGAACTAAGGAGCTACCATGCGCGTAATCCCGCTGTTCGCGGTTCAGATCCTGATCTCATCGACTCTCTTCGCACAATCGTTCGATAAGCTTGCTGAGGGCACCCGCTCCTACGTGAGCGTGGCCGAGCCGGTCGTTGCGCTGACCAAGGTTCGCGTCATCGACGGCACCGGTGCGCCCGCGCGCGCGAATCAGAGCGTCATCATCCGCAACGGTCGCATCGCCGAAATCGGCCCGAGCGCTTCGACCCCGGCGCCCGCGGATGCGCGCGTGCTCGATCTGAGCGGCCATTCCGTTATGCCGGGCATTATGGGACTTCACAACCACACGTTCTATACGACGTCGCGCCGCAGCATCCAGGCGAACTTCTCCTTTCCGCGTCTGTACCTCGCGTCCGGCGTGACCACGATCCGCACCACCGGCAGCATGTCGCCCTACAGCGAGCTCAATCTCAAGAAGCGTATCGATGAGGGTGAAGTGCCGGGCCCGCGCATGCACGTGACGGGACCCTACATTAGCGGCGACGGTGCCGGCAGTGGCATGTACGAAGTGGGAACGCCGGAGGACGCGCGGCGCGTCGTCGCATACTGGGCGGGCGAAGGCGCGACCTGGTTCAAGTTCTATACGTCGATCACGCGCGCCGAGATGAAGGCCGCCATCGACGAGGCGCACAAGCACGGCCTCAAGCTGACCGGTCACCTGTGCTCGGTCGGCTACCGCGAGGCGGTCGCGCTCGGCATCGACGCGCTCGAGCACGGCCTGTTTGCCAATTCTGAATACCATCCTGCGAAGCAGCCGGACCAGTGCCCGGCTCGTGTGAGCGCGAGCCATGCTGCGCTGGACCTGAACAGCCCACAGGTCAAGGCAACCTTCGATGACATGGTGAAGAATGGCGTGGCGATGACGTCGACGCTCGCGGTCTACGAGCTGTTCGTGCCGAATCGCCCGGCCGAGCTGGATACGCGCATGCTGGCAGCCATGTCGTCCGAAACGCGCGAGGAGTATCTGGCGACGCGCAAGCGGCTGGCGGAAAATCCGCAGGCTGCGAGCTCACCGGAGGTGTTCAAGAAAGCCATGGCGTACGAGCGCGCCTTCGCGGCGGCGGGCGGCCTGCTCGGTGCGGGCGCCGATCCGACCGGCAACGGCGGCGCGCTCGCCGGTTTCGGTGACCAGCGCAATCACGAGCTGCTGGTGGAAGCCGGCTTCACGCCTCTCGAGTCGATCAGAATCATGACGCTGAATGGCGCGAAGATCCTGGGCGTCGAGCGCGATCTCGGCTCGCTCGAAGTCGGCAAGATCGCCGACCTGGCGGTCGTGCGCGGCGATCCCGCGAGCACGCCGAGAGACATTCGTAACGTCACGCTCGTCTTCAAGGACGGCGTGGGCTACGACTCCGCGAAGCTCATCGAATCCGTGCAGGGCACCGTCGGCGTTCGCTAATTCGTGCTGCTGGGCGCCGCGCCTCCCCGAGGCTGCGGCGCCAGCGGCATGCCTTCCGCCATTCTTTCCAATCCGCCGACCACCACCAGCTCGCCGGCCGACACGCCGCTCAGCACCTCGACCATGCCGCGCGAGCGGGCGCCGAGCTGCACCTCGCGCCGACTCGCTTTGCCGTCCACCACGGCCCACACCACGTTGGTCGTGCGTTGTGGTTGAATCGCATCTTCGGGCACGACCACCGCGCCTGCGCGCGACGCAGTCGCGAGACGCGCCTCGATGAACATGCCGGGCCGCAGAAATCCCTGCGGATTCGGCGCGCGCGCCTTGATCACAATCGTGCGGCTTTCCGGCTGCACGACCGGGTCGACGAAATCGACTTCGGCGCTGAACACGCGATCCGGGTGCGCCGCAATCGTGAACTCGATGTTCTGTCCGCGGCGCAGGTCCGCAGCATGCCGCTCGGGCACTTCGATCACCGCACGCTGCGGATTCACGGTCTGGATCGTGAGCAGCCGTGTGGCCGGTGTGACGTAATCGCCGATGCTGACGAAGCGCTGACCAACCACACCGGCAAACGGAGCACGCACGGTGGTGCGCTCGATCTGGAGCCGCAGCACGGCGAGCGCAGCTTCGGCGCTGCGCGCGGCGGCCTGCGCCCGCTCCAGGTCAGCTGGCGAGGAAGCGTTCCCGGCGCGCAGGCGCCGGACACGCTCGAGCTGCTGGCGCGTCAGATCGCGGTCCGCTTCGGCGCGCTCGGCCTGCGCGCGCAGCAGCGCGTCATCGATGCGGACGAGCGGCGTGCCCTCCGCGACCTGACGACCTTCCTCGAACAGAAGGCCCGTGATCCGACCCGACTCATCCGGGCGCAGCTCGACGGCCTGGACCGCCTCGATGCGGCCGGTGGCGCGTACCGCGTCCACGATGCTCTGACGACGGGCCATGTCCACATCGATCGGCATTGGCGGCATAGTCTGCGGTGCGCCGGCGGCGACCACCGGCTTGCGGGCACCCAGCAGTCCGACTCGCTGAGCGGCACCGATCGAAATGATGGCGAGAGCAACGGCGGCTCCGATGATTGCGCGCTTGCTGGTCATATAGTGCCTCAACGATGAGTCGGGTTCAGGTCCTGTGCTGCGAAAATACGGCGGCCGAGCAGCGCTTCGAGCTGCGCGAGGGCGAGACGTGTGGCGTAGCGCGACTGCACCAGCGCGGCTTCGGCTTCGCTCAGCGCGACCTGTGCTTCGAGCAGATCCAGAATGGTGGTCGCGCCTTCGCGATAACGCGCGCCCTGCACGCGATAGCTCTCGCGCGCGGCCGCCACACCCGCCTGCGCGAGCTCGATGCCGGCACGCGCCGTGGCGTAGCCGTGATACGCCTGTGCAACCAGTTCGGCGGCAGCGCGCTCGCTCTCCTCACGCTGCGCGCGTGCGATGTCGCGCTGCGCGCGCGCGCGCGCGATCGCCAGCTCACGCTGACCGCCGTCCCAGATCGGCAGCGATACGGTCAGCGCGAATTGCGTTCGCTTGAACGCGGACGGGAAGAACTCGGCATCGTACGCGCCGGTCGTCGCACCGATCAGGATGTCCGGAAAGTAGCCCGCGCGCTCGACGCCCAACGCCGCGCTCGCCTGGCGTTCGTCGGCGCGCGCGACCAATAGCTCGGGCCCGCTCGTCCGCAGCTCGCTGAGTGCGGCTTGCTCGGTCAGCGGCAGCGGCGGCGGCACCGCCGTGTCGAGCGGCGCCGCGTCCGCCGGACCCGACAGGCCGATCTGCCGGCCCAGCCGCAGCCGCGCGACCGCCACTGCCGAGTCGCCGCGCAGTACGGCCAGCCGCGCACGATTGACTTCGAGCAGCAGCTGCAGTGAATCCGTGGCGATGGCTTCGCCCGCCGCAACCCGCACGCGCGCCACATCGAACTGCTCGCGCGCGCGCTTCAGCCGCTCGGCCGCTACCCCGGCCAGCTCACGATCCGCAAGCACCGCCAGATAGGTCGCGTCGGTTTCGAGTGCAGTGCGGAAAACCGTCGCCCGTTCGCTTGCCTCGGCGCTCTCCAGCGATGCGCCAGCACGCTTCAGCTCCGCGATCTTGCCGGTGCCGAGCAGATTGTAATTGAGCTGGAGCGTCGCGGCGGTTGCGTTCGGGCTGACCGAGCCGGTGCCGAAATTGAAGAACGGATCCGAGAAGCGAATATAGCTCGCGCCCGCGTCCACTCGCGGCGTCAACAGATCGGTCAGCGCGGTCCGCCGCTCCCACACGGCCGACTCGACCTGTGCGCGCCCCGCAACCGACTGCGGATCGACGGTCTCCGCGCGACGGCGCGCCTCCTCGAGACTGACGACCGGTACGCTCTGTGCCGGCGTCTGGCTCCGGGCCGACTGCGGCAGGGCGAAGCTGCCCAGCAGAAGCAGCACGATTGCGCGCATCACCAGCTCCGGCCGCGGCGCCGCGGGTGGCGTCTGCACCGCGACCGGCTGCTCCTGCTTGCTCCGGCGCAGCCGCTCGAACAGCACGAACACCGCCGGCACCAGATACAGCGTCAGCATGGTCGAGAGCACCATGCCGCCAATGATGGCGTAACCGAGCGGGCGACGGCTGCCCGCGCCCGCACCGAGACCGAGCGCGATCGGCAGGGCACCGAAAATCGTCGCCACCGACGTCATCAGAATCGGGCGCAGCCGGATGCGGCCGGCTTCGGCCATCGCCGCCACCGCATGGCGTCCCCGCGCGCGCAGCTCGTTGCCATACGTGACCAGTAGAATCGAATTCTTCGACACCAGGCCGATCAGCAGGATCATGCCGATCTGGCTGTAGACGTTGAGCGTCGAGCCGGTGACCCACAGCGCCGCCAGCGCACCGGTCACCGCCAGCGGCACCGCCAGCAGCACCGTGAACGGATGCACCAGCGATTCGAACTGCGCCGCCAGCACCATGAACACGAAGATGAGCGCGAGCGCGAACGCGAAGTACAATGCGCCGCCACTCTCCCTGAATTCGCGCGATTCACCGGCCAGATCCACCGTGCTGCCGGGCGGCAGCACCTCGGCCGCGGCGGCATTCAACGAATCCAGTGCATCGCCCAACGCCAGGTTCGGCGCCAGGCTCGCCTGCAGCGTGAAGGAGCGGACTCGATTGTAGTGATTGAGCTGGCGTGGTCCGACCCGCTCTTCCACGCGCGTGACCGCATCGAGCTGCACCAGCTCACCGTTACGGCCGCGCACCTGCAAACCGCTGATGTCACTCGGCGTGGCGCGCTCGCTCGGGTCCAGCCGCAGGATCACGTCATACAGCTGGTTGTCGGACGTGAAGCGCGCGACGTCGCGGCCGCCGAGCAGCGTTTGCAGCGTCGTCGCAATGTCACGCGCCGGCACACCCAGATCCTCTGCGCGATCGCGATCGAGGGATACCACCAGCTCCGGCCTCGTCACGCGCAGGTCGGTGTCGACGTTGAGGAGCCCCGGAATCGCGCTCGCGCGCGCGACCAGCGCATCCATGCCCTTGACCAGCGCCTCGAAATCGCGGTTCTGAACCACGAACTGGACGGGCGGCAGCCAGCCGCCGAACGCCGGCGGATTCGATGCGAAGGCGAAGACGCCGGGCACGCCGAAGAACTGCGGCTGCACGCTTCCGATTATATCTTGTGCGGAGCGCTCGCGCTCCTCCCAATCCTCGAGCATCGTGCCCAGGAACGCGGAGTTGGGTGGCCCGCCGAAGCCGATCACGCTGAACGAGGAGCGGACATCCTCGTCGCGGTGCACGATCGCCTCGAGCTGCTTCACGTAATCGTCCGTGTATTCGACCGTAGCGCCTTCCGGCGCGATCACGAAGGTGAAGAAGAAGCCGCGATCATCGGCCGGCACGAACTCGCGCTTGAGAGTCATGAACAGCAGGACCGCGCTCGCCGTGAGCGCCAGCCCGCCCGCCACGACCAGCGCCGGCCGCTTCAGCGCGCGCTCGAGCGTGCGGCCGTAAAGGTTCGAGACGCCATCCAGAAAGGCGCCGACCGCATGCTGGAACCGGCTCTCGCGCGCCGACACGCGCAGAATCCTGGCGGACAGCATCGGCGTGAGCGTCAGTGCCACGATGCCGGACACCAGAACCGACCCGCCGACCGCGACGCCGAACTCGTTGAACAAGCGGCCGGTCGCGCCGGTCAGGAACAGCAGCGGCGAAAACACCGCCAGCAGCGAGATGGTGGTCGCGATGACGGCGGTCGTGATCTCACGCGTGCCATCGATCGCGGCCGTCTCCGGATCCTTGTGCAGCTCTTCCTGATGCCGGTACGCGTTCTCCATGACGATGATCGCATCGTCCACCACGATGCCGATGGCCAGAATCAGCCCGAGCAGCGTCAGCGTGTTGATCGAGTAGCCGAACGCGGCGAGCAGCGCGAACGTCGCGATGATCGACACCGGAATCGCCAGCGCCGGGATCAGAGTCGCGCGCAGCGTGCGCAGGAACAGGAAAATGATGAGGATGACCAGCGCCGCCGTGATCAGCAGCGTCTCCTCGGCCTCGCGGATCGAGCGGCGCACGAACACCGAGCCGTCGAACGCCATGTGCAAATCAACGCCCGCGGGCAGCGCCGCGCGAATGCCCGGCAGCTCGGCGTGCACCGCTTCCGCCACCGAGATCACGTTCGCCTTCGACTGGCGTACCACGCCGATGAAAATCGCGTCGGTCTGAGAGTAGCGGGTGACCGACCGCTGGTTCTCGGGCCCGGGCTCGACGCGCGCAACGTCGCCCAGCTTGAGCAGTGGCCCCGTACCTCCCGATACCGTCAGATTCGCGAACTGCTCGG
>JBQTJO010000137.1:0-13754 GCA_052387015.1 Gemmatimonadota bacterium | reverse complement strand
CGCGACTCGCGCCGCCTGCCGGGCCGCCGTTGCTGAACTTCGCCGCGCTCCAGCCGATGATCGGCTGGGCGCCGCAACGGCTGTGAGGCGCTACGGATACAGAGAGAGGCGCTACGCCGTTCCGTAGCGCAGTCCTTTAGCGCAGTCCTGTAGCGCCGTTCCGTAGCGCCTCTCCGTAGCGCCTCTCCGTAGCGCAGTCCTGAGTCATGCCGAAGGAGAGACTCGAACTCTCATGGGGTTGCCCCCGGACGATTTTGAGTCGTCTGCGTCTGCCGTTCCGCCACTTCGGCCAGCTCTAAAATTTAGCGGATTTTCGCCTCTTATTCCAGCCCGCGCGGCCGGCCGAAAATCTCCTGCAGCACGAAGGCGCGCTGGAGCTCCTCGCGGTTGGTGAGGCCCAGCTTGCTCTTGCGCCGCGGCGGCGCCGGGACGGGCGCGTCGATCTTCTTGTGAAAGGCCTGGTGCCGTGCTCTCGCGGAGGGCAGCGGCACCTCGAGCGAGATGATATTCGGCTCGGGCACCTCGAGCGATTTGCCTTCGCTGCCGGCGGCATGCCGCGCGGCGTGCTCGCGGGCGACCTCTTCGCGCCTCGTACGACGCACCTCGACCTCGGTGTCCTCGCGGCTGCTCTCCTCCTCGTCCTCGGTTTCCTCGGGCGGGATGTAGACGACGTCCCACGGCCGTTGCTTCGGCGCCGGCGCGTCCGGCGTCCGCCCTGCAACCGGCGGGCGCGCCTCGCCGGTCAGCACTTTCCAGAGGTCCTCTGGAATCATAGTGGCCGCGGCTTCGCGCGGCTGCGCCGGGACCTCCGCGGAAGATCGCTCGATCGGGCGCTGGCGCGGCGCCGGGCGATGTGGCGGCTGCGGCTTCTGATTCTTCTTCTTGAGCTGCTCGAAGATCGGACCGAGCACGAAGATCAGAAACAACAGCAGCGGAAAGAGCTCGTCCACGTGCTCAGCCTTCGATGCCGCGGTCGATCTCGGTCTGGCCGGCGATCGAATGCCGCATGGCGGTATCCGCAGTCACATTCTTGTAGCGCGCATAATCCATGATGCCGAGATTGCCGCCGCGGAAGGCTTCCGCCATCGCGAGCGGCACTTCCGCTTCCGCCTTGACCACCGTGGCGCGCATCTCCTGCACCTTGGCCTTCATCTCCTGTTCGTAGGCGACGGCCATCGCGCGCCGCTCTTCGGCCTTGGCTTGTGCAATGCGCTTGTCGGCTTCAGCCTGATCGGTCTGTAGCTCGGCGCCAATGTTCTTGCCGACGTCGACGTCCGCGATGTCGATGGAAAGAATCTCGAATGCGGTGCCGGCATCGAGACCCTTCGCCAGCACGGTCTTGGAGATGTTGTCGGGGTTCTCGAGCACCTGCTTGTGCGAAGCGGCCGAGCCGATGGTCGACACGATGCCTTCACCGACGCGCGCGAGAATCGTGTCCTCGCCCGCACCGCCGACCAGGCGATTGATATTCGCGCGCACCGTGACCCGCGCCGTCGCAATCAGCTGGATGCCGTCCTTGGCCATGGCGGCGACGCGCGGCGTGTCGAGCACTTTCGGGTTCACGGAAACGCGCACGGCTTCCAGCACGTCGCGTCCGGCGAGATCGATGGCCGCCGCCTGTTCGAAGGTCAGCCCCAGATTGGCCTTGTCGGCGCTGATCAGGGCCTGCACGACCCGGTCGACGTGGCCGCGCGCGAGATAATGCGCTTCCAGCTGGCTGGTATTGAGGTCGAGACCGGCCTTGACCGCGGAAATCAGCGGCAGGATCACGCCTGACGGATTGACTCTGCGCAGGCGCATACCGACCAGGTCGCCCAGGCCGACGCGCACACCGGAGAACACGGCGGAAATCCACAGGCGCACCGGCACCGCCCACGCGAGCACCAGCAGCCCGAAGACAACAGCGAACAACACCAGCACGGAGAAAAGATTCGGATTTTCCATAGCTCTCTAACTTCCTGCGGGAATGACAATGTGACGGTACCCTTCCGAGCGCACGATGCGCACGGGAGTGCCGGCACCAATGAACGTACTGTCCGCGATCACATCGACGCGCTCGTCGCCAAACTGAGCCGCGCCGGATGGCCGCAGATCCGTGAGCGCGACGCCGGTGGCGCCGACCAGCTCAGCGCGGATGGGGTTGGAAATGTATCCGGCGGTACGATCGGTCGCTTTGCCGAGCATCACGCCCGAACGCATGAACCGCCCGCTGCGCGGCAGCGTGCGCAACAGCGCCCACGCGCCGAGGATCACGATCAGGATCGCAGCGGAAAGCACACCTGCGGCTTGACTCATGTCAGCTTCACTCGAGAGATGCGAGACCAGGCTTAGATAAACACTGCCCAGGATGGCCAGGATTCCGGCGATACCGGCGGCACCGAAGCCGGGCAGCACGAACATCTCGACGCCGACCAGCGCGATGCCGGCGACCAGGAGCATCAGCTCCTCCCAGCCCGCCAGTCCCACAAGATAATGGCTTCCGAAGAACAAGCCCAGACAGACTGCGCCGAAAACACCGGCCAGGCCGAAGGCGGGAGTCTTCAGCTCGATCAGCAGCCCGAGGAAGCCCAGGGACAGCAGCATGGGCGCCACCAGCGGGTGCGTGAAGAAACGAACCAGCCCCTCCGCCCAGTTCACGCGCGCGTTGTGGACGGGCGCGCCGATGGTGTGCAGCTCCGCCATCAGCGCCGTCCAGTCCGCCACCTGCCGGGCGTAGCCGATGCGCACGGCTTCGGCGGTCGTGAGCGTGAGCAGTTTGCCTTTTTCGACGATGCCGGGAATCTCGATGCTCTCGTCCACCATCGCCTCGGCGACGCGCGGATCGAGACCGCGCGCCTCCGCCAGCGCGCGCATCTCACTGCGCATCGCGCTCACGATCTTCTCGGACGCCTTCTGCCCATCGCCCGTGATGGGTGTGGCCGCGCCGATCACGGAGCCCGGCCGCATGTAGATCTCATCCGCTGCGAGCGCGATCATCGCCCCCGCCGAGAACGCGCGGCGATTCACGAACGCGTAGACCGGCACGCGCGCTTCCTTGATCGCGTTCACGATCTGCTGCGCCGCGTCGACGCGGCCGCCGGGTGTCTCGATGTCGAGCACGATCGCCTTTGCGCCGGCCGCCTCGGCTTCACGGATCGCGCGCGCAATGAAAGGCGCCAGCCCGAGCTCGATGACGCCGTGCACCGGCACACGCACGACCGCGCCGCGCTCGATCGGCTGCGCCGGCATGGGTCGCGCCAGCAGCAGCAACGAGAGCAGCACATAAGCAACACGCACGATCATGGTCCCTTTCTGAAACGGGGCTCAGGCGCTAGGTTGCGGCCCGGTCGGACGTTTGTACGAAACCGGATCACCGAAGCTCGCTATGACCGAACCGCGCCGCACGTACGACGAAAAGCTGGCTCGCATCCTGCAAACCGCGGCCGCGATTTTCGCCGAAAAGGGCTATCACGATACCAGCATTCGCGACATCAGCCGCGCGACCGGGGTGAGCCTGTCCGGCCTCTATTATTACTTCCGAAGCAAGGAAGAGTTGCTCTGCCTGATCATGGATCACTGTTTCGGCACCGTGCTCGAGAACGCCCAGGCGGTACTGGCGGCCGAGCCGGATCCCGAGCGCCGGCTCCGCCTCTTCATCGAAAACCACCTCAGATACTTCGTCAGTAATATGAAGGAGATGAAGGTGCTTTCGCACGAGGCGCGTTCCCTGACCGGCGACTACCGGCGGCTGGTGAACGACAAGAAGCGCCGGTACACTGATCTTTGTATCGGCATTCTCGGCGAGCTGGCCGACAAGGACTCGGTCGATCCGCGCATTGCGGCGTACTCGCTGTTCGGCATGATGAACTGGATCTACAACTGGTATCATCCCGAGCGGGCCGGGCCGGTGGCGGAGCTGGCCGGGAACATGAGCCAGCTCTTTCTGAACGGGTATCTGAGCGGCGCCGCGCAACCGGCACGCCGCTCGAACGTTGAACGCACTCCGTCGATCTGGAGAACCTGAGAGGGAAAATGGCTACAGTCACCGAGCAGGCTACCAGGAAACTCGTGC
Organism: Gemmatimonadota bacterium; assembly: GCA_052387015.1. Lineage (GTDB taxonomy): Bacteria > Gemmatimonadota > Gemmatimonadetes > Longimicrobiales > RSA9 > CBJLQC01. The sequence goes on along the minus strand of JBQTJO010000137.1, from coordinate 9,703 downwards.
GCTACGAAACGCGCGGCGGTGTCGCGCTGCTGACGCTCGAGGATCCGCCCGCCAATACCTATACCCACGAGATGATGCGTGACCTGGATGATGCGATCCTGCAGGCGCGCTTCGATGATGACGTGCACGTCATCGTGATCACCGGTCACGGCGAGAAGTTTTTCTGCGCGGGCGCCAACATTTCGATGCTGAACTCGGTCACGCCGCAGTTCAAGTACTATTTCTGCCTGCATGCGAACGAGACGCTGAACCGGCTCGAGCAGACGCCCAAGCTCGTGATCGCCGCGCTGAACGGCCACACGGTGGGTGGCGGTCTCGAGATCGCGATGGCCGCCGACCTGCGCGTCGCGCGGCGCGGCGCCGGCAAGGTCGGCCTGCCGGAGGTCCAGCTGGGCGTGCTGCCCGGAACCGGCGGCACGCAGCGGCTGGTTCGGCTGGTCGGCAAGCCGGTCGCCATCGACCTGATGGTCAGCGGCCGCACCTTCGACTTCGACGAGGCAAAGACGCTCGGCATCGTGAACGATGTCTGGGACGCGCAGGACGCCGCATCCTTCCTCGAGGCGGTCATCGAGTACGCGACCAAATTCACGCCGCCCAACATGGCGTCGAAGGCGATCGGCAACATCAAGCGCGCGGTCCAGACCGGCGCCGAGCTGCCCTTCCAGGACTCGCTGGCGGTCGAGCGGGAGCTGCAGCAGCTGCTCTTCCAGAGCCAGGATGCGAAGGAAGGCATCGCCGCATACGTCGAGAAGCGCAAAGCGGAGTTCAAGGGACGCTGATGGAACGCACCGCGCCGGGCCGGCTCTTCATCGCGAATCAATGGGCGGACGCGTCGTCGAAGCAGACTTTCCCGACCTATAATCCGGCCACGGGCGACGTCATCTCCGAAGTCGCGAGTGCCGATGCCGCCGACATCGACGCTGCGGTTTCCGCGGCGCGGCGCGCGTTCGAGGATCCGAAATGGCGCAATTTGGATGCTGCCGATCGCGGCCTCCTCTTGTGGCACATCGCGGACGCGATCGAATTGCGCACCGAGCAGCTCGTGCGTCTCGAGGTGATCAACAACGGCAAGCCGCTGCGCGAAGCACAGATCGATATTCGCGAGGCGATCGAGTCGTTCCGTTACTACGCCGGCTGGACGACCAAGCTGCAGGGCGACACGCTGCCCGTGCGCGGCAACGTGCTCAACTACACGTTGCGCGAGCCGGTCGGTGTGGTGGGCGCAATCATCCCGTGGAATTTCCCGCTGCTCATGGCAGCGTGGAAAGTCGCGCCGGCGCTCGCGTGCGGAAACACGGTCGTGTTGAAGCCCGCCGAGCAGACGCCACTCAGCGCGCTCGAGCTCGCGGCCATCGCCGCCGGCGCCGGCCTGCCGCCCGGTGTGCTGAACGTCCTGCCGGGTCTCGGTGAAACCGCGGGCGCCGCGCTGGTCAAACATGCCGGCGTCGACAAGATCGCGTTCACCGGCTCGACGCAGGTCGGCAAACTGATCATGCGCGAGGCCGCCGACTCGCTCAAGAAGGTATCGCTGGAGCTGGGCGGCAAATCGCCCAACATCATCTTCGAAGATGCGGCTGTCGACGCCGCGGTGCGCGGCTCCTTCGCGGCGATCTATTACAACACCGGCCAGACCTGCACGGCCGGCTCGCGTCTGCTGGTGCACGAGAGCATCAAGGACCAGGTCGTCGAAAAGCTGGCCGAACGCGCCAGGAAAATGGTGCCCGGCGATCCGCTCGATGCCCGGACTCGCCTAGGTCCCGTCATCTCGCAGGCGCAGCTGGAGCGCGTGCTCGGTTATATCCAGAAAGGCAGCGCCGAAGGTGCGCGCCTGGTGGCGGGCGGCAAGCGCCTCGCCTACAACGGCGAGGAGCGGGGCTATTGGATCGAGCCCACCATCTTCGATGAGGTGAAGCCGGACGCGCGCATCGCGCAGGAAGAGATTTTCGGGCCCGTGCTCGCAACCCTGACGTTCCGCGATGAAGAGGAAGCCCTCGCCATCGCGAACGACACGATCTACGGTCTCGCGGCCGGCGTCTGGACGAGCAATGTAAAGCGCGCGCACCGCGTAGCGCGCCGGCTGGAAGCCGGAACCGTCTGGGTCAATACCTATCACCCGCTCGATGCAGCTTCGCCGTTCGGCGGCTACAAGCAGTCCGGTTACGGCCGCGAGCTCGGCGCGTATGCACTCGATCTGTACACGCAGATCAAGAGTGTGTGGGTTGATTTGAGCTGATGGTCCGCGACGCCTTCATCATCGACGCCGTCCGCACGCCGATCGGCCGGCACGGCGGCGCCCTCGCGCGCGTGCGACCGGATGATCTCGCCGCGCACGTGCTGGGCGCGGCAGTGCAGCGCGCCGGCATCGATGCGTCCGCCATCGATGACGTCATCCTTGGCTGCGCGAACCAGGCCGGCGAAGACAACCGCAACGTGGCGCGCATGGCCGCGCTGCTGGCCGGCTTTCCCATCGAAATCACCGGGCAGACCGTCAACCGCCTGTGCGGATCGGGCCTGCAGGCGGTCAACAGCGGCGCGCACGCCGTTGCCGCCGGCGAAGCCGAGGTCGTGGTGGCCGGCGGCGTGGAATCGATGACGCGCGCGCCGTTCGTCATGCTGAAGCCCGACGAGGGTTTCGCGCGCGGCGCGCCGCCGCTCGCCGACACCGTACTCGGCTGGCGCTTCGTCAATCCTCGCTTTTCGGAGCAGTGGACGGTGCCGCTCGGCGAAACTGCCGAGAACGTGGCCGACGCGCACGGCATCAGCCGCGAGGCGCAGGACGCGTTCGCGCTCGACAGCCAGCGGCGCTGGGCCGTCGCGTACCGCGACGGCAAGTTCGCAAACGAGCTCGCAGCGATCGAGCTGACCGGCGCAAAGGGCGCGCAGGTGGTGTTCGATACCGACGAGCATCCGCGTCCCGACACCACACTCGAGCAGCTCGCGAAACTCAAATCCGCATTCCGGCAGGGCGGCACCGTGACCGCCGGCAATTCATCCGGCCTGAACGATGGCGCCGCGGCGCTGCTGTTGATGTCGGAGGACGCGCTGAAGCAACATGCGCAGCAGCCGCTGGCGCGCTTGGTCGCGAGTGCGGTCGCCGGTGTCGAGCCGCATCTCATGGGCATGGGACCGGTGCCCGCCACGCACAAGGTTCTGAAGCGGGCCGGTCTGAGCGCGAACGACATCAAGCTGTTCGAGATCAATGAAGCGTTCGCGGCGCAGGCCGTCGCGTGCATGCGCGAGCTCGACCTCGATCCCGCACGGGTCAACGTGAACGGCGGCGCCATTGCGCTCGGGCATCCGCTCGGCGCATCCGGCGCGCGCATGCTCGCGACCCTGGTTCACGAGCTGCGCCGGCGCGGCGGCGGCTACGGTCTCGCCAGCATGTGCATTGGCGTCGGCCAGGGCATCGCAACCATCGTCGAGGTGTTCGCATGAGCAGAACCGGCATTCTCGCGGAGCGTGCCGGCAACGTCGGCTGGATCCGCATCAATCACCCCGAGCGGCTCAACTCCTTCTCCGGCACGATGCGCGAGGATCTCGACGCCGCGCTCGCGGAAATGGAGCGCGCGGATGAGGTGAGGTGCGTCGTCGTCATCGGTGTGGGCCGCGCTTTCTCGACCGGCGGCGACATCAGCGTCATGAAGGAGTTGATCGAGCAGCAGGACGCGGAGCGGTTCGCGGCGCTGGTGCGCGCGGGTGCGCGCGTGATTCAGCGCATTGATGACATGAGCAAGCCGGTCATTGCGGCCATCAACGGCCCGGCCGCCGGCGCGGGCGCCTGCCTGGCGCTCGCGTGCGACCTGCGCATCGCGAGTGAAGCCGCATCCATCGGCTTCGGCTTTCTGCGCGTTGGCCTGCACCCGGACTGGGGCGGCAGCTTTTTCCTGCCGCGCCTGGTCGGCCCCGCGCTCGCCGCCGAGTTCACGTACACCGGCGAAATGATCAACGCCGAACGTGCCGAGCGGCTCGGCATCTTCAACCGGCTGGTGCCCGCGCCGAATCTCGAGCCCGTGGTGCGCACGCTCGCCGGCCAGATCGCCGCCGCGCCGGCCGGCATTATGATCGATCTGCGCAGAAACGTGCGCCGGTCGCTACACACTCCCTTGCCCGAGCTGCTGGAAGCCGAAGTCGAGGCTCAGCTGCGCGCCTTCCGCACCGCCGATTTCAAGGAAGGCATCGAGTCCTTCCTCGAGAAGCGCGCGCCACGCTTCGGAAGAACGGGCAAATGATCCGCAAAGTCGCGGTGATCGGCGCCGGCACCATGGGACACGGTATCGCGCAGGTCACGGCGGCCGCGGATTGCGACGTCGTCCTGATCGACACCGCGTCCGAGCTCGTCGAGCGCGGCGTCAGCCGGATTCGCGAGAACCTCGACGCAGGCATCGAGCACGGCAAGCTCACACGGGCCGAGCGGGATGCGGTTCTCGGCCGCATTGCCACGGCTACGGATTACGCGCCGATCGCCGGCTGCGATCTCGCCATCGAAGCCGTGCCGGAAAAATTGGCATTGAAGCTGTCGCTGCTCGAGCGGATCGAGGCGCTGGCGCGTGCCGACTGCATCATCGCGAGCAACACCTCCAGCCTGAGCATCAACGACATGCAGAAATCGCTCGCGCGGCCCGACCGCATGCTCGGCCTGCACTTCTTCAATCCCGTACACATCAATAAGCTGGTCGAGATCGTACGCGGCACGCGCACGAGCGAAGCCACGCTCGCCACGGCGACCGAATTCGTGCGCCGCATCGGCAAGGAGCCGATCACGGTGAACGACTCGCCCGGTTTTGCGACGTCCCGGCTGGGCGTGCTGCTCGGGCTCGAAGCGATGCGCATGCTCGAAGAAGGTGTCGCCAGCGCGACAGACATCGACAAGGCGCTCGAGCTCGGTTACCGTCATCCCATGGGGCCGCTCAGGTTGACCGACCTGGTGGGCCTGGACGTGCGACTCGACATCGCGCGCTATCTGCACGAAAAACTGGGCGCCGAGCAGTTCAGGCCGCCGCGCATCCTCGAGCAGATGGTCGCGCAGGGCAAGCTGGGCAAAAAGAGCGGCGAGGGTTTCTATCAATGGTGAGCGGGCTCGACACACTCCAGGTCAGCATCGACCGCGGCATTGCAGTAGTCGTAATCAACCGGCCCGACAAGCGCAATGCGCTTAACGCCATGGTGCGCAGTGAGCTGATCGGCGTGCTCGAGGCGCTGCGCGATCACGATGAGGCACGCGTCGTCATCATCACCGGCGCAGGCGACAAGGCGTTCGTCGCGGGAGCCGACATCAACGAATTCGCCGAGCGCACGGCTGTCCAGCAGCGCGCGATCATGGCGGAGCGAACCATGTTCGAGGAGATCGCGGCATTCCCGAAGCCGGTGATCGCGATGATCAACGGCTTCGCGCTCGGCGGTGGCTGCGAGCTGGCGCTGGCGTGTGATGTGAGAATCGCCGCGCGCTCGGCGAAACTGGGCCAGCCCGAAATCAAGCTCGGCATTATCCCGGGCGGCGGCGGCACACAGCGGCTGCCCCGTCTGATCGGTACCGGACGTGCGCTGCGCATGGTATTGACCGGTGAGCTGATCGACGCGGTCGAGGCCGAGCGTATCGGGCTGGTGGATCGCGTCGTGGAAGATGGCGATCTGCACGATGCCACCATGGAGCTGGCGCGCGCGATAGCGGCGCATTCGTCACTGACGCTGCGGCTGGCGAAGAGTGCGGTGCGCGCGGCCGAGGAGATGCCGCTCGCATCGGGTCTCGCCTACGAGCGCGAGCTGTTCATCACCGCGTTCGCCAGCGAAGACAAGCGTGAGGGTGTGGCCGCATTTCTCGAGAAGCGGCCACCAATGTTCAAGGGCCTATGAGCAAGCACGATCCGTTCGGCGAACCGTACGCCGCGAAGCCCAAAGCCAATCCGTTCGGAGACGATACGTCGGCCGGCTCGGTCGAAGAGGCGGCCACGCGTATGGATCACGCAGCTCGCACGATCCGGCAGCTGAAGACCCAGCTCGGAGCCGAAGGCCTGACGCTGCAGGCGACACGCGACTTGATCGACGAGATCAGCGCCGCGCTGGATGCGGGAGCGCGGGCCCTGAGGGAACTGCAGAGATGATGCGATAAGAGCGATGCGAGCGATGAGAGCGGCGGGCAATCGCTCTCATCCCTCCCATCGCTCTCATCTCTCTTATCCCAAACTAGTCCGCCGCTTCACTCTCGCGCGCCGCTTCCACGGGCACCTCGAGATCTTTCCGCTCCGGCACCGGCGTCCTGAACACCAGCCGCGCCATCAGAATCCGCGCCGCGCGGATGTCGTTGCCGACCGTAATCAGCAAACGCACCAGATCGCCGGTTCCCCACAGCACCACGGCCAGCACCAGCGTGCGCGCGAGCTCACCCAGCAGGATCGGCAGCGCGCCCGTCCCTTCGAAGCGCAAGCCGGCCACGAACTCGCCAATGATTGCGACCAGCAGAAACACGGCCGCCGATTTGAAGAGCGTACCCAGCCAGCGCAGCGCCGTGTACGGCTCGATATCGCCTTGGCGAACCGCCCCTACAAATGCCTTTTGGGCTCTCTTGTTCTCATCATCCATATCGGCTCCACACACTCGGCCGATCTGGATTGCATGGAGCGCGCCAGCCGACCCGTTCTAGCGAGCTTTCAACACGATCGCCGACGCGCCGAAGGAGTGCGCCACCTTGCGCGTCTCTGCGCTCGAGCTGCCTGCGAAGTAGTCCAGGCGATCGACGACCTCGACCGTATCGAAGCGGGTGCGGAACAGGTCGACGTATTGCGCCTCGGTGGTCGCGCCGACAATGCACTCGGCCCAGAGCTGCGGCTGCGCGCGGCACGCTGCCGAGGGCAGGCTATCGAGCACGATATCGGCGAGCTGAACGCGGCCGCCCGGCCGCAGCACGCGCCGGATCTCCGCGACCGCGCGCTCCTTCTCGGGCACGAGATTCAGCACCCCGTTGGTGGTGACCACATCGACCGACGCATCGGGCAGCGGAATCTGCTCGGCATTACCCTCGAGCGTCTCGATATTCGTCACCGCCGCAGCCAGCGCATTGGCGCGCAGCTTGGCGCGCATCTCCTCGGTAATATCGAGCGCGATGACGCGTCCGAGCGCGCCCACCTTGCGGGCGGCGATCAGCGCGTCGGTGCCGGAGCCGGAACCGATGTCGAGCACGACGTTGCCGGCGCGGATGACGTCGCATTGAAATGGGTAGCCGACGCCGGCGAACGACTCGAGCGCGCCCGGCAAGACGGTGTTCAGCAGCGCCGCGGGATAGCCTACGAATTCACACGCGCTCCGGCCGGTCGGAAAATGGAACGTCCGCTGCGGATTGCGCGCAACATCCGCATACATGGCGCGGACGGCGTCGAAGATGATGTCACGGGTGTTGGCAGTGATGACGACCATTGCGCCTCCTTCTAGCTCAGTAAGGAGCGAATGCGCAGCTCCAGCTCGGTGCTGATCTCCTGGCGTCCGAGCGAGGCGAGCTGCCCCTTGAGGCGTCGCTCGAACTCGGCGCGATCGAAGCAGCTGCGGCAGCGCTCGAGGTGCTCGCTCATGCCCACACTTTCGCTCGGCTGCAGCTCGTGATCGAGAAATTGCGCGAGAAGTTTGAGCGCTTCCTCGCAGCTCAAAACCGGTGTGTGGCTCATGGCGTTACCTCGGATTCGTAAGAGCCGGCGCCGACGCGTGCGTACTGCCAGAGCGCGCGCTGCAGCAATGCGCGGCCGCGCGCCAGGCGCGAGCGTACGGTGCCAATCGGGATGTCGAGAGTTTCGGCAACTTCGGCGTACGACATTTCCTGCAAATCGACCAGCACGACGACTACGCGGAACGCCTCCGGCAGCGCATCGACGGCGCGCTCCAGGTCTTCGCGCATCAGCTTGTCGAGAAACTCCTGCTCCGGATTGCCCGACCAGAGCAGAAACGGCTGGTGCATCCGCTCGAACAGCCAAAATCGTTCGTCCGCGGCCGCGTCATCCGGAAGCGGAACGTGCACGCGTCCGGCGGCGCTGCGGCATTGGCTGATGAATTCGTTGGTCTGGATGCGCAGCAGCCAGGCGCGGAACGCGCGCGCGTCCTTCAGCGAGGCGGCATTCTGCCAGGCTTTAGCCACCGTGCACGCCACCAGGTCTTCGGCGTCGTTCGGATTCTTGGCGAGCCGCAGGGCTGCGCCGTACAGATTCGGCAGCACCTGCGGCAGCTCTCGCTCGAAGAACGCGCGCGGATCGTCCATTGCGCTCCTACTTGCCGTTCCGGGGGTCGTCGGCCGGATTCACGTAGGTCAGGCTCCAGGGTCCGGCGCCGTGCAGCTGGATGGTGGCCGGCGCTTCCGTCCATGCGAAATGACGCATGCCGGGCGGCAGCGCGGCGAAAGTACCCGCCGGCAGAGCCGTCGCACCCGCCTTCGTGAACGTCTCCCCCATGCCGACCAGGAAGATGCCCTCGACCACGGTAACATGCTCGACCTTCGGATGGAAATGTGGCGGTATCCGGTAGCCGGCCGGCATCCACAGGCGCATCGTGAACTCGCCCGGCTGTGAAGGATCGCCCGCGAGCACGGCCAGCTTGGCGCCGGCGGGCAGGATTCCAGGCGCGGGCCCGTATTGGATGGCCGCCGGCTTCTCGACGATCACCTTGTTCGAGCCCTTTTCCGTGTCCTGTGCGACCATGCTGGTCGGGACCAGCAGGACCAGCGCGCAGAGGAGTGGAGCCTTCATTTTTCGCCTCCATTGAGTTGTGGGAGCTGAGTGGCTTTGTAGTGGAGACGGATGTGGTTGGGATTTGGTTCCCGGGCGGCGAGTTCTTGCGGGCGCGGGCGGGGGCGCGGGCGCGGTCGCGGGAAACAACGCGGGCGCGGGTGGCGGGCGCGGGTCGCGAGCGCGGGAAATTGCGGCGTCGTTCCCGCGGCCCTCGGCCCTCGCCCGATACCCGCGCCCGCAAGATCCCGCGCCCTCGCCCGCGCCCGCGCCCGCGAAAAAAGGGCCGCCACTCCGAAGAGCAGCGGCCCTGAAAAACAGCTGAATTGACGCTTTAGCTCGCGACCACCGGCAGCACGGAGATCTGCTGGCGACCGCGGTCGTAGGTCTCGAACTTCACGACGCCGTCCACGAGGGCAAAGAGCGTGTCGTCCTTGCCGCGGCCGACGTTCCGGCCCGGGTGGAACCTGGTGCCGCGCTGACGGACCAGAATGTTGCCGGCGATGACCTGCTCGCCCCCGAAGCGCTTCACGCCCAGGCGCTGCGCGTTCGAATCGCGACCATTTCGGCTCGAGCCGACTCCCTTTTTATGTGCCATTTCAGACTCCCTGAATCTCGCCGATCCGGACTTCCGTGAAGTCCTGACGGTGACCCTGCTTGCGGCGATAGTTCTTGCGCCGCTTCCACTTGAAGATGATGACCTTCTTGGCCTTGCCGTGCTTGACAACTTCGCCGGTGACCTGGGCGCCGCTGACGATCGGCGTGCCGACCTTCACGTCGTCGCCGTTGCCGGCGACCAGCACCTCATCGAACGTGACCTGCGCGCCTGGCTCCGCCTTCAGAGCAGGCACCTTGATCGTCTTGCCGGGCTCGGCGCGGAACTGCTTCCCGCCGGATCGAATGATCGCGTACATGATTTCGCTTAAAAAAGTCCAGTACAGACTGAGAAATATGGCTAAATCTGGCGTTTCGGTCAACCCGAGGCGATCGCCCTAGCCTAGCGC
>JBQTJO010000136.1:0-17658 GCA_052387015.1 Gemmatimonadota bacterium | reverse complement strand
CCCGTAGCGCAGTCCCGTAGCGAAGGGAGTAAATGGAATGGAGAAGGCGCGCCTGAGCTTCAGGCAGATGTTCAATATGAGCTTCGGCTTCCTCGGCATTCAGTTCGGCTGGGGTCTGCAGCTCGCCAACATGTCGGCCGTGTACGAGCGCCTCGGCGCGCGGCCCGATGAGGTGCCGCTGCTCTGGCTGGCCGCCCCAATGACCGGGCTGATCGTGCAGCCGATCGTCGGCGCGCTGAGCGACCGCACCTGGGGCCGGCTCGGACGACGTCGTCCCTATTTCCTGGCCGGCGCCATTCTCGCCTCGATTGCGCTGTTCGTCATGCCCACCTCGAGCGCGCTCTGGATGGCGGCGAGCCTGCTCTGGATCCTGGATGCCTCCATCAACATCTCGATGGAGCCGTTTCGCGCGTTCGTCGCGGACAAGCTGGATGCGACGCAGCGCACGACCGGCTTCGTCCTCCAGTCGTTCTTCATCGGCATCGGCGCCACCCTGGCCAACGCCTTGCCGCTCGCGCTGAGCTGGTTCGGCGTGACCGGCAGCACGCCCAGCGGCATCCCGCTGTCCGTGAAATACTCCTTCCAGGCCGGCGCCCTGGTCTTCCTGCTCGCCGTGCTCTGGACCGTATTTTCCACCAGGGAAGACCCGCCCGAGGACATGGCATCGTGGCAGCGCCAGCGGCGCGAGAGCCACGGCATCGGTCACCTGCTGCGCGAAATCGGCTATGCGCTGCGCGAGATGCCGGCGACCATGAAGCAGCTGGCCGTGGTGCAGGTGTTCACCTGGCTCGGCCTGTTCTGCATGTGGCTGTTCTTCGTGCCCGCCACCGCGCGCCACGTGTTCGGCGCGAGCGATGCGCAGTCCGCGCTCTACACGCAGGGCATGGAATGGGGCGGCTTCACCTTCGCATTCTATTCCATCACCTGCTTCGTGGTCGCACTGGCGCTGCCGAAGCTGGTCGCGCTGAGCAGCCGCAAGCTCGTGCACGCGGCCGCGCTCACCTGCGGCGGGCTTTCGCTGCTCTCCGTCTACGCCATTCACGATCGCTACCTGCTGCTGCTGACCATGGTCGGCGTGGGCATCGCATGGGCCTCCATCCTGTCGATGCCGTATGCCATTCTTTCCACCGCGCTGCCCGCCCACCGGATGGGCCTGTACATGGGCATCTTCAACTTCTTCATCGTGATCCCGGAGATCGTGGCCGCGGTAGGATTCGGTCCGCTGATCCGGCTGGTCTTCGGCACGGAGAACGGCAACGCGCCGCTCTACGTGGTGATGATGGGTGGCGGCTTCATGCTGGTTGCAGCCGCGTGCGTCGGCCTGATAGACGACGTGGGCGCGCGCGAGGCGCCGAGGGTTCCGGCGGAGCAGGAGCCACTCGTGCCGGCAACGTAAAGAGCGCAGCGCCACGCAGCGCGTCTGCCGCGGTCAATCGCCGGCGCCGCACGAGCGACGCACGACCAGCTCGCCATGGAGCAGAACGTCGCGCGCCGGCAGATCGGGTTGCGCGAGCCGGTCCAGCATCACGGCCAGCGCTGCGGCGCCGATCTGCCGCGTCGGCTGGCGCAGCGTGGTGAGCGGCACCGGCAGCAGGCTCGCGTAGTCGAGATCGTCGATACCCACCAGCCGAACGTCGCGCGGCACGCTATGGCCGAGCTCCAGCAACGTGCGCATCAGATGCGCGGCCGTCCGGTCATTCGCGCACACGATCGCGTCCGGCCGATTCGCCGCCATAATGGTTGCCACCTCCGTCGCACGCGCCGCATCGATGCGGTGCACAAGCGTGCGGTCGATCGGCAGCTCCCACGCATACAGCGCTTCGCGATAGCCGGCCTCGCGCGCGTCGACCGTCGCGGCCGCATGCTGCACGCCTACGAAAGAAATGCGGCGACAGCCCTGGCGCAGGAGATGCTCGGTTATGACGTAGCCGGCGCGCCGGTTATCGATGCCAACCAGATCGTGATCGCCGCGCTCCGGATAGGGCAGCACCGTCCGGTCGAGCAGCACGACCGGCATGCCCGCCTCCTCGAGCGCAGCCGCAATCCGGCAGTTCACTTCGTCCTTGTCAGGCGTCAGCTCGAGCGGCGCGAAGAACACACCCGACACGCCCCGCTCGATATACTGCTGGCACAGCTGCCAGGCCCGTTCTTCCTTCGAGGTTTCCGGGCCACTCACGCTCCCCCACAGCAGCGCGTGCTCGCGCGCGACCGGCCACGCCATCATGCCCTGGCACATCGGCTCGAAGATCTCCGTCTCGCCCAGATCGGGAATCAACAAACCGAACGAATGCTTCTGCGTCTGGCGCGACACGCCCTTTACATAGGTGCCCGAGCCCGCCCGTCGCTCGACCAGGCCGGCCCGCTGCAAATCCCTGACGGCGCGTCCCACCGTGATGCGCGAAGCGCCGAACGTGCGGACTAGGCCGGCCTCGCTCGGCAGCCGTTCACCCGGCTGCCAGTGGCCCGACCGGATCTCGCGCTCGAGCGCGCGGTACACCTGCCGGTGTTTGGGTGTATGTGTCTTCATGACAGGATGATATAACAGCTTCAGCCGAGCAGCAAGACAAGGACCCCAGAAACTTGACGCTTTAGGAGAAACCTGATATAGTGAGGCGGATATGCTGATATGACAGGTATCCGCCCGTATTGCAGAGGCTGTATGTCCGCGACATCCGCGTCCGCCCGCCACTTCCTGCTGGCGTCCGATTTCGATCAGACGCTGAGCTTCAACGATTCCGGCCTCATTCTCAGCGAGCTGATCGGCGCGCCGCGTTTCCGCGAGAAAGTCGAGGGGCTGGCGCGCACCAACCTGGTCCAGCAGGGCGGCGAGCTGGCATACCTGATCCGTCACGATCCGGAGTTTCGCGGCGTGCGGCGCGAGCACCTGGAGGAGGTCGGCCGGCGCGTGCGCCTCAGGCACGATGTGGCGGCGCTGGTGAGCTTTCTCGAGCGCAGCGTGGAAGGGAGCCGCTTCTCCTTCTTCGTGATCTCGGCGGCGCCCAGGGAAGTCGTCCAGGCGGCGCTCGAGGGCATCGTGGCCGCGGACCACATCGTCGGCACCGAGTTCGACTATGACCCGATTTCAGGCGAGGTCCGCTCGATCGTGCGGGTGCCGGCCGGCTACGGCAAAGTCGCCGCCATCGAGGAGCTGCAGGAATGGCTCGGCGTCAGTCCGGACCACACCATTTACGTCGGCGACGGCAGCTCGGACGTGCACGTCATGCTGCACGTGAACAGCCGGGGCGGCTACACCATCGCGGTCTCGGACAATCCCCACCTCGCCCGCATTGCCAAACGCACCGTGCTCAGCGATAACGCCCTGAGCGTGGTCGTGCCGGTCCTGGAGCGCGTGCTCGGGCGCAAGCCCGCAGTGCTCGTGTAAGCGGCGGGGACGCACCCGGCCGCGGAAACCGGCACTGGAAACCGACACCCGAGAACCGGCACTGGAAACCGGCACGAAAAAACCGGCACGAAAAAACCGGCACGAAAAAACACCGGCACCGAAAAAACCGGCACCGAAAAACCGGCACACTGAAGCCGGCACCAAACGGCGGCACCAAACGGCGGCATCAAACGGCGGCACCTGACGCCGCACTTACAATCGGGACCGAATGCGCACTTCGGAGCGCGCTTTGCTGCCTTTAGCGCCGTCTCAAAAGTGCCGCAGTCGGGTGCCGCAGTTAAGTGCCGGAGTCGGGTGCCGCAGTTTAGTGCCGTAGTCGGGTGCCGCAGTCAGGGTGCCGCAGTCTGCGTGCCGCAGTCAGCGTGCCGCAGTCTGCGTGCCGCAGTCCAATCAGGGGGGTGCTCTCGCGCGCACGTGTATGGGCACGCGCGCGCGCGAGTCGGGTATTAGGTTGCGTCTGAGGCCCGCCCGCGCCCCGCTGGGCGGCCCAATACCCGAACCATAGAGAATCCGAATGGCGAGCACGCCGCCCGAGCAGACGCAGGATCGCATTATTCCGCGCCTCATCGAGGAAGAAATGCGCGATTCCTTCCTCGACTACTCCATGAGCGTAATCGTGCAGCGCGCGCTGCCCGACGTGCGCGACGGTCTCAAGCCCGTCCACCGCAGGATTCTGTATGCCATGCTGGAAGCGGGCCTCACCGCGGGCCGGCCGTACCGCAAGAGCGCGACTGTGGTCGGTGACGTGCTCGGCAAGTACCACCCGCACGGCGACATGTCGGTTTACGAAGCGATGGTCCGCATGGTCCAGGACTTCTCGCTGCGCTATCCGCTGGTCGATGGTCAGGGCAACTTCGGCTCGATCGACGGCGACAATGCGGCAGCCTACCGCTACACCGAAGCGCGTCTCACGCGCATCGCGATGGAGCTGCTGCAGGACATCGACAAGGAGACGATCGATGTCGCGCCGAACTTCGACGATCGTCTGCGCGAGCCGACCGTCCTGCCGAGCAAGTTCCCGAACCTGCTGGTCAACGGCAGCAGTGGCATCGCGGTCGGCATGGCCACCAACATTCCGCCGCACAACCTGCGCGAAGTCGTCAACGCGTGCATTCACCTGATCGACCATCCGGAAGCGACGCCCATCGATCTGATGCGCATCGTGAAAGGCCCGGATTTCCCGACCGGCGGCTTCATCTGCGGCTGGCAGGGCATCAAGGAAGCGTACGAGACCGGCCGCGGCCGCATCGTCGTGCGCGCGCGCACCAGCCTCGAGGAGATGGAGAGCGGGCGCACGGCGATCGTGGTGAACGAGATCCCGTTCATGGTCAACAAGGCGCGCATGATCGAGCAGATCGTCGAGCTCGTGCACGAGAAGACGATCGATCAGATCGCGGACCTGCGCGATGAGTCCGATCGGGACGGCATTCGCGTGGTCATCGAGCTGAAGCGCGATGCGATCCCGCAGATCGTGCTGAACCAGCTGTTCAAGCACACGCAGCTGCAGTCCACCTTCGGCGTGATCATGCTGGCGCTCGTGAACGGCGCGCCGAAGATCATGAATCTGCAGGAGATCGTCCGGCACTTCATCGATCATCGTCACGAAGTCGTAGTGCGGCGCTCGCAGTTCGAGCTGAACGCGGCGCTCGAGCGCGAGCACATTCTGGAAGGGCTGAAGCAGGCGGTCGACAACATCGACGCCGTCGTGCAGCTGATCAAGGAATCGCCGGATACGGAGACCGCGAGCGCGCGTCTGCAGCAGACGTTCTCGCTCTCGGAGCGTCAGGCCAGGGCGATTCTCGACATGCGCCTGGCCCGTCTGACCGGCCTCGAGATCGAGAAGCTGGAAGCCGAGCTGACCGAGGTGCGCGCGACCATCGCCGACCTGCGCGACATTCTCGCCAACCGCGAGCGTCGCTTCCGTATCATCAAGGACGAGCTCCGGGAAGTCGCCGACAAGTACGGCGACGAGCGCCGCACCGAGATCACCGAAGTCGGCGCGTCGATCTCGCTCGAAGACCTGCTCTCCGATGAAGAGATGGTGATTACCGTCTCGCATCAGGGCTACGTGAAGCGTCTGCCGGTGGATACTTATCGCGCGCAACGCAGAGGCGGGCGCGGCGTCCAGGGCATGGAGACCAGGGAGGAAGACTGGGTCGAGAAGCTGTTCGTGGGCCGCACCCACGACTATCTCATGGTCTTCACCAGCGAGGGCCACTGCTACTGGCTCAAGGTGCACGAGATTCCGCAGGCGTCGCGCAATGCGCGCGGCAAGCCGATCGTGAATCTGCTGGCGCTCGATGCGGACGAGAAGATCGCGGCAGTCGTGCCGGTGCGCGAGTTCAGCATGGACAAGTCGCTGATCTTTGCGACGCGCCGGGGCATCGTGAAGAAGACGCCGCTCAGCGCCTACTCGCACGTGCGCGCCAAGGGCGTCAACGCCATCAACATCCTGGCAGGCGATGAGCTGATCGACGTGCAGATCGCGAGCGGTGACGACGAGGTGATCCTCGCGACCGCGCAGGGCATGGCGATCCGCTTCCACGAAAGCGACATCCGCCTGATGGGGCGCGTTTCGACCGGCGTGCGCGGCATCCGCCTGCGCAGCTCGGATCGCGTGATCGGCATGGTCATCTCCAGGCGTGAGACCGCGGCCAACGCCACTCTGCTGGTGGTTTCGGAAGGCGGTCGCGGCAAGCGCACCGACATCGGCGAGTATCGCTTCCAGAGCCGCGGCGGCAAGGGCGTGCTCAACTTCCGCGTCACCGATCAGACGGGCGGCGTGGTTGCCATCAAGGAAGTCTTCCCGCAGGACGAGCTGATGCTGATCACGCGCAACGGCGTCGTGATTCGCCAGCGCGTGGACGAGATCCGCGTCATCGGCCGCGCCACGCAGGGCGTGCGCGTCATTGCGCTCGATGTGAATGATGCTCTGGTCGACGTCGCGCGTCTGGTTCCCGAGGATGAGGCCAACCACACCAACGGCGGCGGTGACGTGCAAGCGCCGGTCGTCGGCGGCGGCACGCCCGAGCAGCTCGCGCCCGCGGGGGGCGGCGCGTGAGGCTGATCACCAAACGCGATGTAGAACGGGCAGCCACGTCCCTCCGGGGTGTGGCTGTTCGTACGCCGCTGCTGCCCGCTCCGTGGCTGAGCGACCGCGTCGGCGCCGAAGTGCGTCTCAAGTGCGAAAATCTCCAGCACGCGGGCGCTTTCAAGATTCGCGGCGCCTACACCATGCTGGCGCGACTGCCCGATGCGGAGCGCAAGCGTGGCGTCATCACCTACTCCTCCGGCAATCACGGCCAGGCGCTGGCGCTCGCGGCCCGCATTTTCGGCGTGCGCGCGGTCGTCGTGA
This sequence comes from Gemmatimonadota bacterium, assembly GCA_052387015.1. Lineage (GTDB taxonomy): Bacteria > Gemmatimonadota > Gemmatimonadetes > Longimicrobiales > RSA9 > CBJLQC01. The sequence continues at coordinate 10,900 of JBQTJO010000136.1, read as the reverse complement.
TGCCGGCCACCGCACCGCAGATCAAGGTGGACGGCGCGCGCCATTACGGCGCCGAAGTGATCTTCGCGGGCACGACGTCGACCGAACGGATGCAGCGCGCGCTGGCGCTCGCGGACCAGCATGGCTATGTGGTGGTGCCGCCTTTCGATCACCCCGACATCATCGCGGGGCAGGGCACCGTCGGTCTGGAGATCCTCGAGGACTGGGGTGACGTGGCCGTGGTGCTCGCGCCGATCGGCGGCGGCGGACTGGCGAGCGGCCTTGCCGCCTACATCAAGCAGGCCAAGCCGGACGTGCGCGTGATCGGCGTCGAGCCGGCGAACGCGGACGCCATGTTCCAGTCACTGGCCGCGCGCCAGCCGGTCACGATCGAAGCCAAGGGCACGATCGCGGACGGACTCATGCCCGTTCGCCCGGGCGATCTGACGTACGCCCACGCGGCGGAGTTTATCGATGAGATCGTGCGTGTATCCGACGACGCGATTCGCGAAGCGACGCGTGCTCTGCTGCGCGATGCCAGGCTGGTCGTCGAATTTTCGGGAGCCGCAACGGTTGCCGCGCTGCTGGCCGGCGGCTTCTCTCCCGATGGGCAGAAAACCGCGGTCGTGCTCTCCGGTGGCAATCTCGATCCCGCTCGGCAGATCGAGCTGCTGACCTGATCACGACGGCCGCAGGCGCAATTCGCTGAGCGCCTGCCCGGCGTTGTGCCGCCAGCGCGCGCCCAGCTCGGGATCGCCGTATCGCTCGTAATTGAGTCGCCCCTCGTGCGGCGGTCGGGTGAAGATGTAGCGCGGCGCCGGACGGAACCTCTCGATCGCCGTGCTGAACGTCGAAAGCACGACCTGCTGCGATGAGAAGCAGCCGTACATCTGCTGCTTCAGCTGCTGCTCCCGCTCCGACAACACCAGCGTGCGGCTCGCCCGGTCCGCGCCGTCGTGTGGCAGAAACGCGTGCGCGATGCGGCTGCCGTTCCAGTTGTGATACGATGTCATCTCCAGCACGGCCGGTGGCCGCGTGCCTTCGCGCCGCAGCACGCCGCACGCCAGGTGAACCGCGAACGCGGTCGCATCGTGATCGGTGTGCCCGCCTTCGTACGGATGCGTAATCACGATGTCGGGTGCGTAGTCGTCGATCAGCTGCGCCAGATCCAGCACCAGGTCCACCATTCGGAACGCGCCCTCCCCATCGACATACCCGAGATGGATCAAGCGCTCCTGCGGCACGCCGGCCAGCTGCATCGCCTGCACCAGCTCGTGCCCGCGCGCCTCCGCATACTCCTCCCGCGTCCCAAAGCCGTAGCGGCGCGCGACCGCAGGATCACGCGGCGCGCCATCGGTGACGTGCACGATATAGACCTCGCTCAGGCGGCCGAGGCGCGATCCCGCACCCACGGATTCGTCGTCGGGGTGCGCAGCAATGATCATGATCGACGGATTCTGCGCGCCGGCGCTGTCGTCGCCGCACAGACCAGCCAGCAGGTTTCGCTTCAGCCGGCGCGGCATGCGGTAGCGAGCCGTGCGCTTGTGCCGCACGATTGCCCCCGGCGCGCGCCCGCCGAAACGCGCGCCGAACCAGCGCGCCATCGGCCGGGCTGCAATACCGGAGCTGCGGCCGAGCTGCCGGAGCTCCATCTCGAGCGCCGCCAGCCGGCCGATCTGCCGTGTGTCGCAGGCCTGCACCACGTACGTGTCGCTCGACCGGCTCACAAACTCCGAGGCCGTCCCGGGGCGCCGCGTCTCCTTTACATCCACTGCGAACCCTCACTTCCTGCATCGATATTGGGCAAGCGGTGTGCCGGGGAGGCGCGGCTTAGATCAGGTAAGTTATTGAGCCCAAACGTGTTTGCTGCTCAGGCCCGCCAGAAGATGCGCTTCCGGGTCGCCGCTACCACCAACACTGCGGTGGCCGCTGTGAAGAGCAGGCTGTAGCCGAGTGCCTGCGACGCACTGCTGGACTGCCAGCGTGGGAAGACCGTGAGCCAGGCAATGTTGTTGAAGAACATGGTGAACGCGACGTACGCAATCAGCGGATTCTGACCGACATCGGCCAGCAGTCGTGTGGCGCGCTGACCGACCCTGAGCGTGTCGGCGAGGATCATGGCCGGCACCAGCAGGACCAGTGACGCTGCGCCGGTGACCACGAGATAGCTCAGCGTCTGCGGGTCCTTCCTGATGCCGGCGCCCAGCGGCTCGATCAGCGCGCCGACGATCAGCAGCAGCGCGGCTCCACGAAGCATGTTGGCCAGAATGCGTTCGCGCGTTCCCTGGGGACGGGCGCTGAGCGCAAACCCGATCGCTGCCAGTATTGCGTACGCGATGGCCGTGTAATGCGGGAAGCGCTGATAGAAGCCGATCAGCGTGACCGGTATGAACGCAACGCAAACGGCCACGATCGCGGCCAGGCGGCCGGTGCTCCAGGCGAGCGTGTCTTCGTTGCGCGTGCGCATCCACGCGACCAGCAGATCGCCGGCGAGTGTGGCGGGGATCGCGACGATCAGCAGCTCGATCATCCAGGCCTGATACAGGAGCGGCGCCTCGATCCGGTACAGGAGATCGCCTCCCGGCAGCCGGTACTCGCTGGCCAGCTTCACCGCGATGATGGCGCCGAGCAGCGCGAGCCGCGCGAGCATGCGCGTGCGGGTGAACAGCCAGATCGCGGTCGTCGCGAGCGAAACGAACGCGAGTGCGTGCATGATGCCGTCCTTCCGCTCGAGCGAGAACGCCGAGCCGTAGGCGGCCGGCAACAGCAACAGGACGGCCGCGCCGAGCAGCCAACCGATCTTTTTCACGCGCGCGAACTTCTCCTCGCTCCACGCGTCGGGCCGGCGCATGAACAGCGGCCAGCAGGCGATGAAGGCGGCGATTGCGATAAAGTTGCCGCGCTTCGTGTAGTCCTGTGTCCAGTACGGCAGCGCATGGCCGATGATGAGCGCATAGAGGTACAGAACGGCGAAACGCTTGAGCGCGGTCCAGATGACAGCGGGGTAGGGCATGCCTTTGCCGAGCCGCAGCGAATTGGTGATCGGGATCGCCGTGCACATGGTGAAGAGGAATGCCGGGAATAGCATGTCACGCCAGGTCAGCCCGGCACGACCGACGAAATCGCCGGGCACCGGGTACTGCATGTGATACATCCATGCGGGAAACAATCCTTCTCGCATGGGAATCGTCATGGCGAACGTCATTAACAGCAGGAAGAACCCGCGGTATGCGTCGAGCCCGTATACACGGCTGGCTTTGGCCCTGCTCTGCTCGCGCGCGAGCGCATCGGCGGTCGGTGAACGGGGCCGTGGCGCGTTCACCGTGGCGGGCTCCGGCAGAATGACCGTCGTGATCTCGTTCTCGCGGATCACCTGCGCGACCGCGTGGGCCTCGCCGCTCAACGGCGGATGCATCACGATCACCTGGTCGCGTTTTTTCTTCCTGTTGCTCACGACGCCAGCTCCTTCACCTCGATGGAAACCGCGGCGGCCGCCCGCGTGTCCGCCGGAGGCGCGTCCGTCCGCGCGCGCGCGGCCGCCGGATCGAGGCGCAGGCCGATCGCGTAGCGCACGCTCATCGGCGACTCGAGCATGCGGGTAAAAATGACCTCCCCCGAGCCGGCCAGATCGGTGCCGGGCACCTCGAATTCGACGAGCGTGCCTTCGTCGACGGAGTGGTCGAGCAGGATGCGCGCGCCGTCACGACTGAGCTCCTCCAGCAGGCCGCTGGTCTCGACCAGTGTGGTGCCGTCCGGCGCGACCAGCGTGATGCGCGCGGGCAGTTCGATCAGCCGGCGATTGGAGCCGCGCGCGTTGCGCACGACTTCGGCCGCGCGCGTGACCAGCCCGAGCGACTGCCGGTATCGCCGCCGCCACATGGGTACCGCGTGATGCGTGCAGTGCAGCTCGATCGCGTCGCGGTCATCAACGCGCAATCGCTCGAAACGCACACCGTGCAGGTGAACCTCACCGTGCAGTGTGGTCACACTTTCGACGTGCACGACCTCACCGCGTGCGACCACCGTTCGCGTCGCCAGCGGCAGCGTGACCTGAAGGGCCGTGCCGGCCTCGAGTCTGCTGGTCGTGCGGAAGGCGATGCCCTGCGGATTCAGGTCGCGCGTGAGCGCCATCTCCGGCTGCGCGCCGGCGGCGCCGCTGGCTCGAATCTGAACCGGGAACTGATCGCTGAATCTGTGGTCGGATCGCTGTTGCCGGGCGCGCAGCGAAAGCCGGACCACGGAGTGCGCGAAGTAAACGTTCCACGCGACCCAGCCGCCGCTGATCAGGAATGCGAGGTCCATCGAGCCGACGTCGTAGCGAATCCAGCCGTAGTAGTACGCGAATGGTGCCCAGACCAGCGCGGCCACGGAAATGATCAGCAGCGCGAGCTGTGGTGCGTAGGTGCGGAAGGGCGCGTCGGTCATGCCTTTGGGGGTGACGTGGAAGCGCAGCTTGCCTTTCGCGAAGAACGCCGGCAGCGCGAGGATGTAGGTCGGGAACTTCGCCATGTTGTAGCGTTCCTGAATGAAGAGCCAGCCGGTGCCGCGCGCCACCAGCTCGAACGCGCCGATCGACAGCGTCAGGTAAAGGCCGAGCCGCCACAGCAGCGGTCCGGTGTCGGCCTGGAGCGGGACCGCGCCCGTGAGCAGAAAGATCACGGGCGAGAGATAGAAGACCGCCTTCTGAATGCCATCCAGCGGGTACATGTTGGCCGCGAAGTAGCACGCGCGCTGACCCGGCCTGAGTCCCGGCAGAAACAGCGGATTCAGCTTCTGCAGCATCTGCATCGAGCCCTGCGCCCAGCGCAGCCGCTGCACGTGAAACGAGGATGCGGAAGCCGGTGAGAGGCCGAACGCGAGGGCCTCCGTGTGATAGGCCGATTTCCAGCCGCGCGCATGCAGCTTGATCGACGTCTCCATATCCTCGATGATGGTCTCGGTCGAGAAGCCGCCGACTTCCTCGAGCGCGGCACGCCTGAGCATGCCGCAGCTGCCGCAGAAGAAAGTCGCGTTCCAGTGATCCTTCCCCGGCTGAATCAACGAATAGAAGATGCGGTTCTCCTCCCACATGCTGCGGGATTTCTCGTTGATCACGTGCGTGAACGAGTCGGTGTTGTAGAAGTCCTGCGGCGACTGGACGAAGGCGACCGTCGGGTCGGTGAAGTAGCCCAGCAGTCGATCGATGATGTTCGGCAACGGCACGTGATCGGCATCGAGCTGGAGAACGAACTCGCCGTTGGTGACCGCGATCGCGTGATTCAGGTTGCCGGCCTTCGCGTTCGGGTTGCCTTTGCGGCGGATGTAGCCGAGCCCCAGCTCCTGCGCGAGCTGCAGCACCTCATCGCGCTTGCCGTCATCGAGAATGTACGTGCGATGCGGGTAACGAATTGCGCGCGCGCCAATCGCGGTACGGCGCACCACCTCCAGCGGCTCATCATAGGTGGTTATGAAGACGTCCACCGAACGGCCGGCGGGAGCAGGTGGCGGCTCGCGGTCCCGGACCTGCCACGCTTTAAACAGAAAGATGGCGGAGCCGTTCCAGCCCCAGGTCTCGGCAGTGACCAGCGCGACGGAAAAGATGATGTGGTCGGGATTGAGTGTCTGCGTCCAGCGCCAGTAGAGCCAATACAGGCCGAATGCGAGGGAGGCGAACGCGAGTGCTCGGATCAGCCATTCCTGACGCGGCGTGATCGGCTCCAGATCGCGCAGGCCACGGATCGTTTGCTGCGTCTGATTCATCTACTTCCAGAGTCGCGAGAACATCTCTTTCACCGCTCTGGATTGCCAGATTCGTGCCCCGTCCGCCCGTGGCTTGGAGCTTGCTCTTTTCAGATGGTGACACGGAAAGGACGCGAGACGGCATGAGGATCATGAACAAACTCATCATTCTGGCGGTCGGCAGCATTACGGCGGGCGCCGCGACGCTGGTGAGTCTGGCCGGCGGCAAGACCGAGACACCCGCGGCCGTTGCCGTGCATGCAGCCCGCGCAGCGGGTGCGGACGTTCCGGCCTATGCGCCGGCTGTCTTGCGGGCGCCGGCGGACGTGGACGCAGCGAGCGAGGCGCGGGTGATCGCGGATGCGGCGAAGACCGCATGGGTGTTCATCGACCGCGCATATTCTCCCAGCACCGGATTCGTCACCGCCAATCCGAATTGGCCGTATCCGACCATTTGGGATATCGGCAGTGCATTGGCCGCATACTATTCGGCGCGCGGGCTCGGCTACATCAGCGACGCGGAATACAGAAAGCGGACGCGCACGGCGCTCGAGACGCTGGCGGCCGCCCGCATGTATCACGACATCGCATACGGGCGCAACTACGATTCGCGCACCGGTGAGCTGGTCGGCCTCGATCAGAAACCAGCGCGGCACGGCACCGGTTATTCCGCCATCGATCTCGGACGTCTGCTGGTCTGGCTGAAGATCGTGGCCAGGAGCGATCCCGCTCTCGCGCCGCTCGCCAGTCGGATCGCGGAGCGTCTGGATGAACGGCAGCTTATTCGGGATGGCTATCTGCGCGGCGAGCAGGTCACCAAAACGCGCACGGCGAAATACCAGGAAGGACGGCTCGGCTACGAGCAGTACGCGGCGACCGGTTTCGCGCTCTGGGGCATGAATGCGAGCCGCGCCCTGAAGATGGCGCCCAACGTTCGCAAGAGCGAGATCATGGACATTCCCATCTGGGCGGACAAGCGCGGGCTCGATCGGCTCACGAGTGAGCCGTTCATCATGCACGGCCTGGAAATTGGACTCACCGGTGAGATGCGGGAGCTGGCCTGGCAGACTCTCTCACTGCAGGCGAAGCGCTATGCCGAGACCGGTCAGATCACGATGGCGAGTGAGGACGCGCTGAACGACAAGCCGCACTACTTCTACTACTACTGCGTCTACTGCAGCGGCAAGGCGTTTACCATCAACGTGCACAAGCCGGGCGTGAACCTGGACCAGCCGCGCTGGATCAGTTCCAAGGCCGCATATGCATGGCACGTGCTGCTGCCCAGCAAATACACGTGGCTCGCGGTTCAGGCGGTCGAGCCCGCGCGCGCGTCGGGCCGAGGCTGGGCGAGCGGAATTTACGAGAAGACCGGCAAGTCCACCGGCGTGATGAGCCTCAACACGGCCGCGGTGATCCTGGAGTCGGCCCTGTATTACAAGACCGGCAAGCCGTTCCTCGCGAGCTGACGAAAGCTAGTGGCGGAGCGCTGCGCGGGACCTTGGCGGTCTTATGGCCAAGCGATAGGAGTGATGAGAGCGATAAGAGCGTGAGTTTCGCTCTCATCGCTCTCATCGCTCTCATCGCTCTCATCGCTTTTTATCGCTCTCATCGCTTTTTATCGCTCTCATCCCAACGCCACTACCTTGCCCTGCCCGCTTCCAGCAGCGGGCGGCCGAGCTCGCGATAGAGCGCCGCTTCCAGCACGATGGCTGCCGTGTTGACGTCGTGCGTATTGGTGGGCTCGTGCGAGCCCTCGAACACGCCCGAGCTCCAGCCGCGCCCGGTCCTGGCCTGTGCGACCGTCTCCAGCACTCGCCGCGTGTATGCCGTACCGAACAGCGCGTGATAGCCGAACGCCGCTTTCGTGCTGAGCCAGCGCGGCCCGTCCAGATGCTTGCCGGTTTCCGCGACATCTACGGTGAACGCGCGGCCATTGCACAGCACGCAGTAGTAGTAGAAGTAGTACGGCGGAATGCTGACCGCATCCTCGCTGACCATGGTCAGCTTTCCGGTCTGATCGTAACGCGCCTTTTGAGCGGCGAGCACGTTGTGCGCAAGCTCCTCCATGCCGGGCGTGAATCCCAGCTCCATACCCATCAGGATGAACGGCTCGCTGTTGAGCCGGTCCAGCCCGCGCGTGTCCGCGAGCAGCGGCACTCCCAGAACCTGCGTCGGACGCGCGTGCTTCTGCAGATCCAGCGCATTGTGAACGCGCGCCCCCCAGTAGTCGTAGCCGGCCGCCGCGTACTGCTCGTAGCCGATGCGCCCCTCCTGAAAGCGCCAGAGTTTGCCGCGCGTGCCGAGCAGCCCGCCCCACATGTAGCCGTCCTTCACCGTTTCGCTGAACTCGATGCGGCGCGCCACGCGCTCGGCAGCCGCGCGAAAGCGCGGCTCGTTCTCCGCGATGATACGCAGCCAGTTCAGCAGCCTGCCGAGGTCGGTCGCCGACCAGCCGTAGCCGACCGTAGTCACACCCCCGCGACGGCTCACCATCCGGCCGGTGTTCGAGAAGTACATCTTGTGAAACACCGCGCGACGATAGAGCGGCATGGTCTTCAGCGTGCGCAGCGTGGCCGCCATGCGTTTCGCGTATTCCTCATCCGCGAGCAGCCCGAGCCGGTGCGCCGAAAAATTGGCGGCCAGCACGCTGCCGATGTCCCACGGCGTCAGCTTCTCGTAAGCGGGCGTGGCCGCCGCCAATCCCGTCTTCGGGCGCCAGAGGCCATTGAACTGCTTGAACGCCGCGGTCGCGGCTGCAGCAAAGAAGGCATTCTCGTTTTCCAGCTCGACCCGCGATGGCGCTGTCTTCCCGCGCAGTCCCGTCGCGCCTTCCCGTAGCGCAGTCCCGTCGCGCAGTCCCGTAGCGCCGTCCCGTAGCGCCGTCCCGTCGCGCAGTCCCGTGGCGCCGTCCCGTAGCGCCGTCCCGTAGCGCAGTCCCGTCGCGCCGTCCCGTCGCGCGGTCCCGTCGCGCAGTCCCGTCGCGCAGTCCCGTAGCGCAGTCCCGTCGCGCAGTCCCGTCGCGCAGTCCCGTCGCGCAGTCCCGTAGCGCAGTCCCGTAGCGCAGTCCCGTCGCGCAGTCCCGTCGCGCAGTCCGTAGCGCAGTCCCGTCGCGCAGTTCACGGTCTGCGGATCACACCGCACGCGATGCGCGCGCCTGCATTGCCGGCGGGGTCCGCCCGGTAGTCATCCGGATTCGCGTGGACGACCAGCGCGGATCCATCGCTGTCGAACAGGTTCTCGAGCAGCACGCCGCGCGCGATCGTCTCGATCAGCTTGCCGCTCGCGTCGGCCGGCAGATTCGCGAGATCGCCGGCGTGCGGGCCTTCGGGATTGAGCGAGCCATGCTCGCGTCCCGCCGGATTGAAATGGCCGCCGGCCGTCTGGAAGGGTGGCTCGCAGCGACCGACCTGGTGGATGTGGAAGCCGTGCTCGCCCGCTGGCACCTCATCCACCCGTGTGCGAATCACCACGCCGTCAGCGCCCTGGTGCAGCGTCGCGCTGCCGATCTGCTGACCGCTCGCATTGATGAAGTCGGCGCGCGCGCCCGGCGCCGGCTCGTTGGACTGGCCGCCGCACGCGGCCAGCACGAGCAGGATCGCCGCGCGTCTCATCGGAAATGCAGATATAGGCCATACGCGCCTATGCCTGCCCCCGCTACGGCGACGAACGTGCCGGCATCGCCCTCGATCAAAAGACCCGCGACGAAGAGTGCCGCGCCCGCGATCATGTAGCCGATGCCTTCGCCGGGTGCGACCAGCGCCGGCTGATTGGGCTGGGCGCCCGGTGTTTCATTCGTTGCGGCCGGCGCCGGCGCGATAAGCGCCACGGCGGCCCCGCTCGGCATCAGCTGCGCGCGCAACGAGCTGCGCTCCACCGGCGCCGACTGGCCGCTGAGCGTGCCCGGCCACGCACAAACTGCAAAGGCCAACGCGTAGACGAATCGTTTCATCCCGACCTCCCCGTGCATGTTGTGTTAACCGCGGTTGCCAATTCCATCCGCGGATCGCTCCAGCACGCGCAATCTCAGCCTATCCGCCGCGTGCCTGAACCCGTCGAAGCCGAGCGCGGTCAAGCCAGCCGCGGCGAGCCCCGCCATCGCACGGGACATGCCGAACCGGTCTGCGGCCCAGCCGAATACGCGGTAGAGCACCGCGAACCCGAGCAGCACGACCAGCGCAATCGTGCCCCATCGAGCGGTTGCATGCAGGACGGATCGCACGTCGTGCGGTCGCCGGTCGAGCACCGACAAGGCGAGACAGGTCATGACCGCCGCGGGCGTGAGCATAATCATGACAAATGCGACCATGCGCGTGACGTTCGCGGGCACCAGCGCGTACAGTAGCGTGCTCGACAGGTAGATGAACAACGCCAGCACACCCGCTTCCAGGATCCAGGTGACGCGAACGCGGTCGGCGCCCTCGGCCGCGAGATAAGCCGCCCGCAGATTCGTGATCACAATGCACAGCGCGAAGCCGCCGATCAACCAGACCAGAGCTTCGCCGCGCCTGCCGTCCAGAAGACCATGCGCTGCGATCATGACGGCGGCAAACGCGATCAGACTGCGCGGCTCGTAGGCGCGCAGCAGCAGCAGCCGCTTCGACGCGCGCCGAAACAACGCGCCGATATCCAGGCCGGCAACGCCCGCTCCGCGCAGAAGGCCACGCCGATCCTGCTGCCCGCTCGCCTCCAGTGTTGCCGGCCTCAGGTCGTGCGGATACACCGCGGCGAAGCGCAGCAGCGCCGCAAGCGTCGGCCACAGCGTCCAGCTGTGCGCGCCGAACAGGGCGCCCAAGAGACGCGTAGACACACCCGCCTCGATCAACTTCAGCGTGACTGCCTGCTGGACGTCTCCCGGGTACGCACTGCCGCCGAACGCCTTCTCATAGCTGATTGCCGCGAAGAGCAGAAAGAGCGCGAGTGCGCGCGCTGCCGCACTGCCGGGCTGCCGCTTCAGCAGGTAAATCGCCAGCGCGATGCCGACTACGCTCACGATCAGGCGGCTCACCTCGAGAAAGCCGACCAGCAGCAGGTTGCCCGCCTCGAACGCGGTGGCGCGGCTAGCCACGCGCGCCAGGGTGTCGATCGTGAGCAGCGGAAAGCTGAGCGCGTAAGCGATCACGACTGCCGCAACCGGCATGAACAGCAAGCGCGACCTCTGCGCCATCACCGCCCCGCCCCCGCATCCGCCTCCGCCTCCGCATCC
>JBQTJO010000135.1:0-4721 GCA_052387015.1 Gemmatimonadota bacterium | reverse complement strand
GACGCTGGTTCGTCCAATCTATGGTGGCATGGCGGCCGTGGCTTGAACGGATTTAACCGCGCGTGATTTTTCTGAATTCGGACGGGCTCAGTCCCGCGGCAAGCTGGAATTCGCGGCTGAGGTGAGGATGATCGGAAAAGCCGGCTTCATACGCGATGCGTGACAGCGTCCGATCCGATCCTGCGATGGCGGCAGCAGCGCGGCGCAGACGCGCCGCACGCCGATAGTCGGTGAGCGTGCGCCCGTAGTGCCGGCGGAACGCCCGCGCCAACGAAACCGCGTGCAAACCCGCGCAGCGCGCCAACTCACCCAGAGTCACAGACGACTCCGGCTCATCGTCGATGGCTTCGCGAATCCTGCGCAGCCAGCTCGGCGGCGTGCCGGTCAGCGCAGACTGCGGCTCGATCGCCGCGACAGCGTCGGTCACAAGGTCCTGTAAAACGTGCGGAGCAGCGGCAGCGCGTACCGCGCGTAGCAATGCGAGCATTGCAGCCGCAACCGGCTGCGCATGCAGCCACCGCCAGCCCTCGGTCACGGCGCGGTACGGCGGGCAATCCGTCACCAAAGGATCGAACAGGATCTGCAGCGTGCGCGCGCCCGACTGTCCGATCGCATCGGCGTGACGCACGCCGGCCGGCTTGACGACCACGCTGAGCGCCGAGCCGAACTCTTCCCGCGCCCCGACGCACTCGCGGATGCTGCCGCCCAGCACCAAGGTCATCCCGGCCTCGGCATGCCAGTGCGGCGGCTGGCGCAAACCCGGCGTGTAGGCCACTTCGCGGACCGCGTGCCGGCCACAGATAATCTGCTGGTTCTGCATACTTGCCGTACGCGATCACCCACAGCAGGGTTGCAAGGGGACACCTGCCCCATCTGTCGTGCGAGCTGCCCGCTGCGAGCGCATCGCTGCGGGTTTTGTGGTGTGCCCGTCCGGCGCCGCCACTCTCCACGAAAATTCGTGGCGAACGACAGCCCTTTTTTACGGAAGCGCCCGTGAGGCGTACAATACCGCGCTGCAATTCGAGCAGCTTGTCTTACGCATACTGGATGCTATCACAGCTACGCATCCGCAGGAGGCCGGCGAGCTCGCGGAATACACGAACCAGATGCTGGGCTGTTTCCGCCGCTCGTCGGCACGAAGACTGGGCAGCCTGAGACCGTTCAGGCCGCCGTATGGATGGTGGAAGCGCTGATTATTTTGAACTGCCTAAACGATCAGCGTGTGGCGCGTGCGCTGATTACGGCCGCGATCGAAGTATTGGAACGCACCGAGGCCGCGCTGCGCGCGGAAGGATCGCTGCCCCCCGCCCGCCAGTAGCGCGGCCGCGCCGCGGTCAATCAATTCAGCACGCGCAACGGCGCAGTATCCTCCGGCCGTACGGGATCATCGCTGCATAGATCGGCGCAATCGATGCCGAGAGCCTCCGCGCGTTGGCAAAGGACGCTAAACCGGGCTTCGAGGTTCGCGAGCCGGCGGAAACAGAAGCTCGCCAGTTCTGCAATCTGCTGTTCGTACTGCTCGGCGGCCGGCCGATCCATGGTGCCTCCATTGGCTTGCTTTCAGCCAATGTCATCAGCGGCAAGCGGCAAAGTCATGGCGGGTTCGGCCAATCCGATGCAAACGAAGATATCGGGGGCGCTGAGAGGACCCGCTGTTGAAACGATCCGATCTGCACCTTATATCATGGATCATGCGAAAACACGTGCGCATTCTCGGCTGGCTGCAAATCGTCATGGGCGTCATCGACCTGCTGATCGGCCTGGCCGCCTTCGGCATCCTTTCCGGAATAGGGCTGCTTTCCGGCGATGTCACCGCGTTCGGGTTTCTATCCGTCATCGGCGGATTCGCGGGTGCTTTCATGCTGATCATGGCGCTGCCGAACCTGATCTGCGGCATCGGCCTGCTCCGCGATTGGGGCGGCTGGGTGATCGTGCTCGCGGTTATCCTCGGCGTGTTCAACCTCGTGAAGTTCCCGTTCGGAACCGCCCTCGCGTTCTACACCTTCTGGATCGGTTGGAAGTTGTACAATGTGCCTCAGACGCCGATGACCTGACGTGAGCTTCGGATCACGCTGCAGGGTGCCTTCAACCGTCGAACAAGCCGCCCGCCTGATTGTGGCCGAGAAGGCCGGAAAGCCGCTACATTCATGAAGATCAAGTCTCCACCACCATTATGCAGCGCGTCTGGGAGCTGGTGCACGCTAACGCAGGCCGCCCCTGATGCCGGCAACTTGATCAGACCTTTGCGACCTTCGTGATCTTCGCGGACTTTGCGTGAAACCGAGGCTCCGGAAGCCAGCACGTGCCTGCAATAGAGCTTAATCCACCACGTGATTCCGCTCCAGCTACCCACGCCGGAGATCGTCCTTGAGCGTGCACCACCATGGCTGAGGAATCCAAAAAAACCCGGCTACTCCGACTCCTTCGCGCGCGCCAGCGTCTCCCGGTCCAGCACCGCCCGCACGCTCTCGATCAGCGAGTCGGCCGCCGTGAAACGCTTGCCGTATTCGAGGTTGAAGCGGTAGTCGAAATCGGCCGGATTGCAGCCCTGGTTGTGCTGCATGATAGTCTCCAGCTTGTCGAGCGCCTTGGCCAGCTTCGCTTCGCGCGAGGTCGCGGCCTCGTATTCATCCCAAAGCGCAGTGATCTCCTCGCGCAAGCGCTCCGGCAGCGGGCTGAGCAGCTCGAGCAGATCTTCTCGCTCCTTGCCTGCCTTGCTGACGCCGGGCACCTGCTGGATGGCGGGAATGTCGCCGCCGATCGCCTCACCCAGATCGTGAATGATGCAGATCTTGATGAGCCGAGCGCTGTCGATATCGGGATAGCTCGGCGCAAATACGAGTGCCATCAGACATAGGCGCCAGGTGTGCTGGGCCACGCTTTCGGGTTGCCCCGACGAAGTCCAGGATGTGCGTACTGTATTCTTGAGCTTCTCCGCGGCGCGGAGGAATTCCAGGACGCCTTCGATTTCCGACGTGTCCATCGGGTTCTTCCTTGGTACGGAGCCTGTGGTCGTTCGCGGAGTGTACTGAACCGGACGAATCAAAATGGCCACAGAGCTGCATGCCGAACAACTATCATGGCACCATCGCGTCCAGCTGATCGAGGCGCTACGCCTCACGCCAAAGTGAGAAAGCCGATCACCAGCTGGTTGAACTCATCAGGACGCTCCAGCGGCACGACGTGCGATGCGCCGTCACCGCGGATGATTTCCAGCCGCGCTCCCGGAATCGCTGCCGCAATCTCGCGCGCAATCCAGGGTGGCGTAAGCAGATCCTGTTCGCCCACCACGACCAGGGTCGGAGCTGCGATGCCACACAAACGCGTGCCGGGATCGAACTCGAGATACGCCTGGGCTTGCCGCGCGTAGGCGGCCGGCGCGACCGGATTGGGATTGTTCGACAAAAAGTCGATGGTTTGCTGCACAGCGGCGCCGTTTCGCAGGAAAGCGGATGAGAACAACCATGTGAATTGCTGCGCGGCAAAGACGGCACCGCTCGCATCGCTGTCCTTGACCCAGCGCCAGACGGCGATCGGATGAAACGCCTGCCTCGCGGGTGCCGCGTCAGGACCGCAGAGCACCAGCCGGTTCAATCGCTGAGGGTGACGTAGCGCAAATTCCTGCGCGATCGAGGCACCCATCGACAAACCCAGCAGATGCGCACGCTGAATCCTGAGCGCGTCCAGCAAACCGGCGACATCATCGGCCATGTCGGCAATGCTGTAGGAGGCGCTCGCGGTCGAGCTGCGGCCAACGTCCCGGTTATCGAAGATGATGACCTTGAAGTGGGGAGCCAGCGCCGGAACCTGGTGCAGCGCCCACAGCGACGAGTCGTACCCGATGCCCATCACCAGCACCAGCGGCTCCCCTTGGCCGTGCATCTCATAGTAAAGCTCCTGCCCGTTGCTGCGTGCGGTGCGCGGCGTGGTCATAAGCGCCTCCTGCCGGGGTGAGTGGACTCTGGCAGCCTGCTGAAAAACGGGCCGAGTAGTTTGGGTGAAGGCAGGGCGCGACGCGGACCGTTTTTCAGCAGCCTGCTAGACCAGGTGGTCTAGTGCGAGGCCAAAAAAATTTATGCGGTTGCGACGGCTCCAAGGCAGAAATCGAGTACTGCCTTTAGCGGCGCGGGACTACGCAGCAGCCGAGACCGCAGTGCCGCACCCTCCCACGCATTGATCAGAACGTTCGCTAGTTGCCGTGCGTCTGCGGTCGCCGGCAGCTCGCCTTTGCGCTGTGCTTCCTCCAGGCAGTCAGCGATCCGCGCCGCGATCGACGCCACGCACTGCTCGATCTTCTTTCGAAAAAGCTCGCTCGTGCCGGACAGCTCCTGGCCGAGCGCTCCAAGCAGGCAGCCGAGATAACCCTGTGTGCCATAAAAATCGCTCAGCTGCTCGAAGAAGACGCGCAGCCGTCGCAGCGCGGGCCCGGCGTCCGGCGCGAGGCAGCGGTCGAGCAGCTGGTGTCCTGTCCGCGTGTACAGATCCACCGCTTGGAGCGCCAAATCCTGCTTGGACTCGAAGTGGTGATAAAAAGAGCCCTTCGGCACTCCGGTCTGGTCGAGCAGATCCTGCACAATGAACCCGCTATACCCCCTCTCGAGCAGCAAGGCGAGGCCGGTCTCGAGGAGACGCTTCTTGGTCTCGTGCAGCTGCGGCGGGCTTGCGGCGGGTGGCACTAGACTCATTGGTCTAATGTGAGCCGGCGGGCGCCACCTGTCAAT
>JBQTJO010000134.1:0-4084 GCA_052387015.1 Gemmatimonadota bacterium | reverse complement strand
AACCGGAACCGTGACGATAACCGGAACCGTAACCGTGACGGTAACCGGAACCGTGACGATAACCGGAACCGTAACCGTGACGGTAACCGGAACCGGAACCGTAACCGTGACGGTAGCCGGAACCGCTACCGGTACTGCTAGCGCTTCGGCTTAATCAGCCGCCCCACTTCTTCATCAAGCTCCACAGCGTCGCACTCAAGCGGTCGGCGTAGTACTTCGCAATGCGCATCTCGGCATCGGTGAGCCGCTTGTGCCGGTAATGCCGCATGAGGACACCATAGGATTCACTGACTTCGCGCCTCGAGTAGCGAAAGAACCGAACTTTGTCGCCGGGTGATTTGTCAGCCGCGGCTTCAATCAGGTTCAAGACGAGCGATCCGGCTGACCGATCGAGCTGATCACCATCATGCTTCGACACCGCCATAATGCGAGGCAACAGATAATCGAGAAATGCGACGTACTCCTCGGCAAGCCAGTAGGCCTCGAGTCTCTCGTGGGGGAGCATGAGCCCAAGCTCCCGCACGAGACTGGGCAGAGGAATGGGAAAACGGGCCGACCACTTGCGCGGTAGAGTTACGACTACGGTTACGGTTCCGGTTACGGTTCCGGTTCCGGTTCCGGTTCCGGTTACGGTTCCGGTTCCGGTTACGGTTCCGGTTCCAGTTCCGGGTACGGTTACGGTTACGGTTACGGTTACGGTTACGGTTACGGTTACCGTTACCGCAAAACCGCCTCGATATCCAACCCCTTGACAGACCACACACCCCGACTGCATTCTCATGCCCATGTTCGCTCACGCGGCCCTTTCCACGACGTGTATGTGCACGATGACCGGCTCTCCGATCGGAGAAGCGGGCGGGCCTGCACGCGCGGATAGTGCGTAGCGACGACTGACAGCAAAGTCGACCCGAGCCCGGCCTTCTCCGACGAGAAGACCGGGCTTTTTTCGTTTACCCGTGCAGAGGTTCGTTATGGCGCATCGGCCACAGAACAGCAGGCTGCTGGTGATCAAGTTCGGCGGTACATCCATGGCCAACGGCGAGCGCATCCGGCGCGCCGCCCTGCGCGTGCGCGCGCACTACCGCGCAGGCCGTCAGGTAGTGGTGGTCGTCAGTGCGATGGGCCACACGACCGACCGCCTGCTGCGAACCTTTGCCGGCAGCGCCCACGATTCGGTCGGCGCGGGCCGTGAGCTGGACCGTGCGCTCGCGACCGGTGAAGACTTTGCGGCCGCAACGCTGGCCGGCACTCTGCTCGCGAACGGCGTGCGCGCGGTCAGCCTGCGCGGCGGCGAGGCGGGTCTGCTGGCGGTCGGCGCATTCGGCCATGGCGAGCTGCATCATCTGCGGCGCCAGCATCTCGAGGCTTTGCTCAGTGCCGGCATCGTTCCGGTCGTCTCGGGATTTCAGGCGGAGCGGCCGGATGGCCAGACGGTAACGCTCGGGCGCGGCGGCTCCGACACGACCGCCGTCTTCCTGGCCGGATCACTCGGCGCGCCGGAATGCCACATCGTCACCGATGTCGATGGTGTCTTCGATGACGATCCGCGCCAGAACTGCGAGGCGCGCCGCTACGATGAGCTGTCGTTCCTGGAATTGATCCGGCTGGTCGATGCCGGCGCCCACGTTATCCATCCGAAGGCCGCGCGCTTCGCCCGCGATTTCCGCGTGCCGCTGCACGTCTACAGCTTCAGGGCGTCACCCAGCAATCCGCGTGCGACCATCGTCGGTGCACGTTGCGTTCGTGAATTGGAGGAGGCAGTATGATTCGCACGATTACGGCGCTGCGCCCGGAACACGGAGCCGCGCATGCGCCGCGCGTGCGCACGGTGCGCGTGGCATTGGCCGGTTGTGGCGTGGTCGGCAGCGCGTTCGTGCGACTGTTACAGTCGCAGGAAGATCGCTTTCTCCACGAGCGCGGGCTGCGCTTCGAGATCGCGCGCGTGCTGGTCCGCAATCCGGAGCGCGAGCGCGGCGTGTCACTGAAGCCGTCGCTCATCACCGCCCAGCTCGGCGAGTTCCTGCACTCTGAAGCCGACATTCTGGTGGAGGCCGTGGGCGGCATCGAGCCATCGCTCGAGATCGTGCGCAGCGCGCTGGCGCGCGGCGCGCGGGTGGTCACCGCCAACAAGGCATTGATCGCCGCGGCCGGGCCCGAGCTGGCGGCGCTTGCGCAGCTGCGCGGCGGCTCGCTCGATTTCGAGGCATCCGTCGCGGCCGGCATCCCGATCATCCGCACGCTGCGCAGCGCGCTCGCGGCGCGCGCGGTCCGCTCGATCCGCGGCATTCTCAACGGCACGACCAACTACATCCTGAACGCGATCGAGCGAGGCACGCCGTTCCGGGAGGCTTTGAAAGAGGCGCAGCACGCGGGCTTTGCCGAGGCCGATCCGACACGCGACCTGAACGGCACCGATGCGCGCGAGAAGCTCGCGATTCTCGCCTGGCTCGCGTGGGGTGTGGCGCCGAACGCGTTGCACGTGAGGCAGCGCGGCATCGAGGTGAACGCGGACCGGCTGGTGCGCGATGCGGTCGCGGTCGCCGGCTCGGTCCGACTGATCGCGGAATGCGTTCGCAACGGCAGTCACCTGAGCGCGAGCGTCGAGCCCAGCATCGTCGCGAGGGTTTCGGATGCCGGGCGCACCTTCAACGAGAACAATCTGGTGCGACTGGAATTCGAGAATTCCCCGCCGCTGCAACTCTCGGGACCGGGTGCCGGCGGT
The DNA here is from genome assembly GCA_052387015.1 of Gemmatimonadota bacterium. Lineage (GTDB taxonomy): Bacteria > Gemmatimonadota > Gemmatimonadetes > Longimicrobiales > RSA9 > CBJLQC01. Next base: position 1,362 of record JBQTJO010000134.1, on the reverse strand, counting down.
TTTCCGACCGCATCGGCGCTGCTCGCCGATGTGCTTCAGGCGTGCGGTCCGCTGCGGCAGCCGAATGCGCGGCTCGCGTCATATGAGGGCTCGGAAGCCCGCTACTGGCTGGTCAGCGTGACGGCCAATGGCGCGCGCGCCTATGCGCAGCTGCGCGCGGTTGGCGCCAGTGCGCGCGTGCTGGAGAATGGCCGCGGCCTCGGCCGCGTGTTGGTCGGACCGTGCTCCTGGCCGCAACTCGCGCCGGTACTGGAGCAGCTCGAGGCCGCCGGGCATGAGCCCGCGGCGGCCCGCCTCGACATGGAGGTGTGATTCCGGTTCCGCTCAGGAAGCCGGAGAATCGCCATTGCAGCGCCGAGGCGAGCACGTAGATGCGTGGAAGCCGGGATGCGGTGCCGAAAGCCTTGGACGCGCCCGCGTTCGATGGTCGCAATGCACGAGCTGTATTATGGCGCTTTCCGCAGCACGCGGTGGCAGCGCAATCTGGAGCTCATTGATGCACTGCTCTTCGAGGTAATCAGCTTCGATCGGGACGACGCGCGCGTGCGCTGACTGATGACTGTTCCGGCCTGATGCCCGCCACCGCCGCCTCGAGCTCCTCACGGAGAGCGGGCCGCGCACGTTTCAGGACGCCAGCGAATCGCCATTGGAAATCGCTCGCAGGATTTCGAGCAGCTCGTCGTCGCCCGGCGTTCGCTTCTGGTCGGCCAGCTCCTTGAAGCGAGTGTAGGCCTGCTCGAGCCGTAACGGATCCACGGCAACACCCAGTTCGGCGTAGCGATGCGCGAGCGCCCGGCGGCCGGAATGTTTGCCGAGCACGAGCCGGCTGTCGCTCACGCCGACCAGGCCGGGCGGCATGATCTCGTACGTCGAGCGGTGCTTGAGCAGGCCGTCCTGATGGATGCCGGCTTCGTGCGCGAACGCGTTCGAGCCGACGATCGCCTTGTTCGGTTGCGGCTGAATGCCGGTCAGCTCGGTCAGCAATCGGCTCGCCGCGTAGATTTCCTCCGTGTTCACGTTCGTATCGAACGGGAACGCGTCACTGCGCACGCGCAGCGCCATCACGATCTCTTCGAGCGCGGCATTCCCCGCACGCTCACCGATGCCGTTCACCGTGCACTCTACCTGGCGCGCACCGGCCTCGATGCCTGCTATCGAGTTGGCAACGGCCAGGCCGAGATCGTTGTGGCAGTGCACGCTGAGGACGACGACGTCGATCCCCTGCACCGCGCGCATCAGCGTGCTCACCATTGCACGAATCTGCCCGGGATGCGCGTAGCCGACGGTGTCCGGCACGTTGATGACGTGCGCGCCGGCCGTAATCGAGACATCGACAATTCGGCAGAGAAACGGCAGTTCCGT
>JBQTJO010000133.1:0-2550 GCA_052387015.1 Gemmatimonadota bacterium | reverse complement strand
AAGCCATGCGGTGCTGCATCATCAGCTCACGTGCCCCGACGCGCTTGCCGCCGAGCATGGCCTGGCTCATGCCGCCCATCATCCCGCCGGCGAACTCGATGCGGTGGCATGGGTGTGCCGGTCCTGGCGCACCCGTGCGGCGCGCAGCGGCGGCGCCTGCGGATCGTCGCGCACGACGTTGCGCGTGTAGTAATTGATGCCGAGGAAATCGATCGGCTCCGCAATCAGCTCCAGGTCTTCGGCCCGTATGTCCGGCCAGCTCTCACCGAAGATCGCGGGCAGCTCTTCCGGATACGCGCCGCGAAACACCGGATCCAGGCAGATGCGGTTCATGTACGCATCGGCCCGTGCCACAGCCGCCCGGTCGGCCGGACTGTCGGACGCCGGATACTTCGGCTCGAGGTTCACCACCAGGCCGATCTGACCGTTGCCGCTCGCGCGATACGCACGCACGGCCGCGCCATGCGCGCGCAGCAGGTTGTGCATCGCACGCGCGCCTTCGAAGTAGCTGCGGTGCCCCGGCGCGTGCGCGCCATGCACGAAGCCGCCATCCATCACGACCCACGGCTCGTTGAGCGTCGCCCACATTTTTACGCGGTCGTCCAGCCGATCGAACACGACGCGTGCATAATCCGCGAACCAGTCGGCGCTGTCCGGATTCAGAAACCCGCCACGCTCGTCGAGCGCGGCCGGCAGATCCCAGTGGAACAGCGTCACCAGCGGTCGGATGTTGCTGGCGAGCAGCGCATCGACCAGGCGGTCGTAGAAATCGAGGCCCGCGCTGTTCACGCGGCCGGTGCCGTCCGGCAGCACGCGGCTCCAGGCGATGCTGAAGCGGTAGGCATTCAGTCCGAGCTGCGCCATGAGTGCGACGTCGTCACGCCAGCGCCGGTAATGATCGCAGGCGACATCGCCGGTCGCGCCATCGTGCGTCAGGCCGGGCGTGTGGCTGAAACGGTGCCAGTTGCTCGGTCCCGCGCCATCGGCAAGCGGCGAGCCCTCGATCTGGTATGCGGAGGTCGCCGCGCCCCAGAGAAAATCTTCAGGGAAACGAATCATGCGAGCGCCCGGCCGGTCGTGCGGTCGAAGAAATGTAGCGCACTCAAATCCAGCCAGAGCGTCACGGGCCCGCCCGGCGCCGGCAGCGGTTGCGGTGTGATGCGCGCGGTAATGCGGTCGCCGCCGAGCCGCGCGTAGACGAACGTCTCGTGTCCGAGCTGCTCGACCACCTCGACGCTGCAGCTCACCGGCGCGCAGCTGAGACCGGCCGGCGGGTGTTCGCCGCCGTGCAGCGCTTCGGGGCGAAAGCCGAGCGTGACCTCACCGACGGCCGAACGCAAACGGGCGGCCCATGCATCCGGGAGCCGAAATTCCAACCCTCCCGAAGCGGCCTGAAAAGCAAGAGTCTCATTCTGCACGAGGATACCTTCCAGAAAATTCATGGCGGGGCTGCCGATGAAACCCGCGACGAAGCGGTTCACCGGCCGCTGATAAAGGCCGAGCGGCGTGTCGATCTGCTGAATCTCACCGCCGTTCAGCACCACGATCCGCTGCCCGAGCGTCATGGCTTCCACCTGGTCGTGGGTCACGTAGATCATGGTGGCCGCCAGCCGATTGTGCAGTGCGGCGATCTCCGTCCGCATCTGGACGCGCAGCTTGGCATCGAGATTGGAGAGCGGCTCGTCGAACAGAAAAACCTGCGGCTCGCGCACGATCGCGCGTCCGACCGCGACGCGCTGCCGCTGCCCGCCCGAGAGCTGGCGCGGCTTGCGCTCGAGAATGCCCTCGATGTCGAGCAGCGCGGCCGCGTTGCGCACCCGCTCGTCGATGCGCGGGCGCGGCACTTTTCGCAGCTTCAGCGCGAATGCGAGGTTCTCGTAGACGGTCATGTGGGGATACAGCGCGTAGCTCTGGAACACCATTGCGATGTCGCGGTCCTGCGGCTGCACGTCGTTGACCAGCCGGTCGCCGATGTACAGCTCGCCCGCACTGATCGACTCGAGACCCGCGATCATGCGCAGCAGCGTGCTCTTGCCGGAGCCGGACGGTCCGACCAGCACGACCAGCTCGCCGTTCTCGATCTCCAGGCTCGCGTCGCGCACGGCGAGGTACTGAGCGCCGTCATCATAGAGCTTCTTCAGTCCGACGAGCTTCAGGCCGGCCATGACCGCGATTCCCGTAGCAGTGCGTGCGAGACGGCCATCACGCGAAGTAGACCTCCAGCTCCGCGATCGTGGTGTAGCGCGCCGGCCCGCCCGGCACACCGAGAATGCGCACGCCGTCCGCCTCGACGTCCGCGAAATCGGTCGACTGGGAGATGCTCGCGTTGGGCGCATCGTTGAAGCAGGCAGGGCAGGGACGCGAGTTCAGGTCCTGCACTGCGAGATAGAGCTCGTCCCGGCCGTCGCCGTCGCCGTCGAGCGCGAGCATGCCGGTCGGCTTGCGATTGTAGTTGGCCGGCGCCCAGATGCGGGCGATGTTCTCGCCACGGGACACGACCTCGCCGCTGAGACCGCTCTCGGGCGTGCCGAGCACGCGGTTCATGACAAT
>JBQTJO010000132.1:0-1568 GCA_052387015.1 Gemmatimonadota bacterium | reverse complement strand
ACCACTAGCGCCTGTAGCCGCGGCGCTGGCCGGCGCGATGGCCGCGCTCGGTCTTGCGCCCGGTCGGATGTTCGTGCCACGACTCGGCGCGCCGGCCTTCGTCCCAATCACCGGTGCCCCTGTGCTGCTCCTTGTCCTGCGGCTCCATGTGCTCGCCGCGATTCAGCAGCTGGTCCGCACGATGCGTTTTCTTGCCGCGCTTCGGTCCTTTCGGTCCACCCATGACTCCTCCTCGTGACGTGTGTTCAGCTGTGTCTATAACAAGCAAGAACGGCACCGAGGCATGAATTACGCAGCATGAGGCAAGGGGGGACGTCGTCGTATGCAGGAAAGGAGGTCGTCATGCCGCAGCGCAAGAAACCGGTCAAACATCGACCGAAGGTGGAAAACGAGAGTACGGGCAATCCGCGTCGTGAGCGGTCACAGATCGGGCGCGATCGCACCGAGAGCGGTGAGCCTGGTGGTGGCGCGGGCCGGCGCGACGAGAATGTCGGCGGCTCGGGCGTTTACCCGGCATCGGCGGAGCAGCATCCGCCCGGCGCGGAGGTCCGGTTGCAGGGCGAGTGGGCGCAGGAGTTGGGTGGGCAGGAGGGCGGCACGTCGGAGCTCAATCCGTACGATCTGGGACTGACGGATCGCGAGCTGGAAGAAGAAGAGGAAAAGGAATGAAAAGCGTGGCTTCGGAATGCGGTTACCGCATTCTGAATCCACGTCCGATGTAGTAGCTCAGCCCCAGGAACCCAAACCCGCACGCCATGAAAAGCACGATGCGCACGCCGAGATCGACATTGGCCAGATCGTAGATCATCAGGCGCGCGACCAGCAGCGCCAGCGAGACCATGCCGGCCCGCTGAATCGTGATCCGTCCTTTCATCGATCCGCCGATCAGCAACGCACTTCCGACCAGCGCATACGCCACACTCGCCAGCCATGGCGCCGATCGCACCGCGACCAGCTCGGTCGCGAGCAGCACGTGCACCATGAAGTAAACGCCCAGCCAGTAGACGAGCCGCTCGTCGCTGCGCGCGAGGCGAGCGGTAGTGATGGCCGCGGCGGCAGCCACGATCGCGAATGCAATCGCATCGCTGTCGAACGCGCGCGCATCCGCGAAACGATCGGCCAGCATGGCGAACGCGATGCCGAGCAGCGCGAAGAACGCGTGCCCGACCGGCCGCAGCAGCTCCGTGCCAGCGGGTGCGCGCAGCAGGATCGCGGCCGCGGCAAGCGCCGCCAGCGCGACCAACAGCCAGGGTGGTTCGATGGCCGCCGCGCTCGCGAGCGCGAGCGAGAGCACGCCCGCACAAACGGCCGCGCCGTAGCTGTCCACTGCATACAGCTCGCCGGCGAACCGGAGCGGCGTGCTGGACGCATCCTCCGCGCGCGCCGGCCGCAGCCACACTGCGATCAGCGCGAAGCCGATTGCAGCGAGCGCGGCGGTCAGCTCGAAGCCGCGCGCGTGCCGGAACACGTACGCATCGACCACGACCGCAAGCGCGAGCGTGCCGAACGCCGGCAGCATGAGCAGCAGACGCGAGGTGAGCGGCGCGACGGCGCGCGCGGCCAGCAGG
>JBQTJO010000131.1:0-5801 GCA_052387015.1 Gemmatimonadota bacterium | reverse complement strand
CTCCCCTCCTCCCCTCCTCCCCTACTCCCATTCTATAGTCGCCGGCGGCTTCGAGCTGATGTCGTAGCAGACGCGATTGACGCCGCGCACCTCGTTGATGATGCGCGCCGAGATGCGGGCGAGAATGTCATGCGCAAACGGATACCAGTCGGCGGTCATGCCGTCGCGGCTGGTCACGGCGCGTAATGCGACGACGTTCTCGTAAGTGCGCGCATCACCCATGACACCCACGCTGCGCACCGGCAGCAGCACGGCGAATGCCTGCCAGATGTCGTCGTAGAGATCGGCGGCGCGAATCTCCTCCAGGTAAATCAGGTCCGCGCGCCGCAGCACACGCAGCCGCTCCTCGCTGACCGCGCCGAGCACGCGGATCGCTAGGCCGGGCCCGGGGTACGGGTGGCGGCCGTCCATTTCCTCCGGCAGACCCAGCTCGCGTCCGACATTTCTGACTTCATCCTTGAACAGCTCGCGTAGCGGCTCGACCAGATCGAACGGCATGTCCAGAGGCAGGCCGCCCACATTGTGGTGCGTCTTGATGGTCACGGCCTGGCCGACCACGGCCACCGATTCAATGACGTCCGGATAGAGCGTGCCCTGCACGAGGAACTTCGCGTTCGAGCCGGCCTCGCGTGTCGCGCGCTCGAAGACGCGGATGAACGTCTCACCGATGCGCCGGCGCTTTTCTTCCGGCTCTTCCACGCCGGCGAGGTGATCGAGGAAATCGCGAGCCGCGTCGATGACCACGAGCTTGATGCCGAGGTGCTGACGAAACGTCCGCTCGACGCTCTCGCGCTCGCCTTCCCGCAACAGACCGTTGTCGACCAAAACGCAGGTGAGCTGCTCGCCGATCGCGCGCTGCACGAGCGCCGCGGCGACTGACGAATCCACGCCGCCCGACAGGCCGCAGATGACCTGCGCAGCGCCGACCTGCTGGCGAACGCGCGCGACCTGGTCATCGATAAAGGAGCCGGGCGTCCAGGTCGGCTCGCAGCCGCAGATCTCGAACAGAAAGTTGGCGATGATCTCATCGCCGCGCGGCGTGTGCGCGACTTCGGGGTGGAACTGCACGCAGTGGATCGGCCGGTCCACCGCTTTCATGCCGGCCACCGGCAGCGTCGAGGTGGAGGCGGTGCGCACGAATCCGGGTGGCGCCTCGTCGACATGATCACCGTGACTCGCCCAAATCGTGATCGTCTCGCCCTCATGAAAACCGGCGAACAGGCCGGCTGCGTCTTCGATCCTCAGCTCCGCGCGACCGTATTCCCGGATGCCCGGAATGACTTTGCCGCCACGCAGATGCGCGATCATCTGCATGCCGTAGCAGATGCCGAGAATCGGCGTGCCCAGCTCGAGAATCGCGTTCTCGACATGCGGCACGCCGGCATCGTAAACCGAGCTGGGTCCGCCCGACAGCACGATGCCTTTCGGTTGCCACCGGCGCACGAACTCGACGGACACGGTGCCGGGATGGAGCTCGCAGTACACGCGCTCCTCGCGGATGCGGCGCGCGATGAGCTGCGTGAACTGCGAGCCGTAATCGAGAATCAGGATGCGATTGACGACGTCCATCAATCCAGCAGCTCGACCTCGCCACGGACGAGATCATCCAGGGTTTCGCGTCTGCGGATCAGGCGGTGCTGCTCGCCGCTGACCAGGACCTCGGCCGGGCGCGTGCGCGCGTTGTACGTGGATGCCATCGAGAAGCCGTACGCACCGGTCGTGAGCAGTGCAAGCAGCTCGCCTTCCTTGGGCTCCTGGAGCACGCGGTCGAGCGCGAGGAAGTCGCCGGTCTCGCAGATCGGTCCGACCACGTCGACGGCGATGCGGTTGCGTTCTTCGTGCAGATGAGCCGGCTCCACGTGATGGTAGCTTGCGTAGTGGCTCGGCCGCAGCAGATCGTTCATGCCGGCGTCGGTGATGACAAAGGTTTTGCCGCCACCCTGCTTCACGTAGATGACGCGCGTGAGCAGAATGCCTGATGGCCCCATGATGAAGCGGCCGGGCTCGAGCACGAGGCGCAACCCGCTGCGCTTGAGATCCGGCAGCAGCCCGCGCGCGAAGTCGGCGGCGGATGGACCGGCCTGCTGTTCGTACGAGACGCCGAAGCCGCCGCCCAGATCGATGTACTCCAGCTCGACGCCGTCGGCGCGCAGCTCAGCGATCAGCTCGAGCGTGCGCTGGAGCACCAGCCGGTACGGCTCGACCTCGAGAATCTGGCTGCCGATGTGCACGTCGACGCCGCGGATGCGCAGACCTTTCGAATCCTTCGCGAACCGATAGAGGCGGCGCGCGTCCTCGCTGGGAATGCCGAACTTGGTCGCCTTGTGGCCGGTGCGCGTGTAGTGATGCGGCGTCGGCGTCTCGATGTCGGGGTTGACGCGCAGCGCGATGGGTGCCCGCTTGCCGACCGCCGCACCCAGATGTGCGAGCGCGTGCAGCTCGCCCTCGCTCTCGACGTTGAAGCTGTAGATCCCGGCATCCAGACCGGCCGCCAGCTCGTTCACCGTCTTGCCGACGCCGCTGAACACGATGCGGTCGGCCGGGATCCCGGCCAGACGCGCGCGGTGCAGCTCGCCGGCACTGACGATGTCGGCACCGGCGCCCTGCTGCGCGAGCAGCTTGAGGATGGTGAGATTGCCGTTCGCCTTGACCGAGTACGCGATCAGGCGATCGACACCGGAAAACGCGCGATCGAATTCGCGATAGCGCTCGAGAATCGCGTCCTGGCTGTAGACGTAGAGCGGCGTGCCGTGCGCGGCGACCAGGTCCTCGGCTGTGACGCCCTCCGCGAAGAGCTTGTCGCCGTGATAATGAAATGGAGCGGCCACGTCAGTACGCCCGTGCCCAGACGGCTTCGTGCTGCGCGTCGCGCCCGCACACTACACACGACCGGGGCGGTGTGCTCGAACGGAATTCCTCGAACGGCAGACAGCGAATCGTCGCCTTCGTCTCTTCCTTGACCTTGGTCTCGCACGCTTCGGAGCCGCACCAGCCGGCGAATACGAAGCCGGCATCCGACTCCACCAGCTGCTTCAATCTGCCGTACTCCGTGATGCCGCGGTGCGAGTTCGCCTCGCGCCGCTCGAGCGCGGCCGTGCGCAGCGCGCGCTGGTACTCGTCCAGCCGGACCCGGATCGTCATCAGCGCCACTGCCTCCGGGATCATCTCCTTGCGCTGCACACCCGGCGCGTCGGTACGGAGCACGACCACGAGCTGCTGTTTCGCGACATCCTTCGGCCCGATCTCGATGCGCATCGGCACGCCCTTGCGCTCCCACTCGTAGAACTTCGCGCCCGGCTTGAGCGTGTCGCGCGCATCGATGTGGGTGCGCACCTGGTCGGCCCGAAGAATGTTCGAGACGACCTGCGCCTTCTCGAGCACGAGCACCCGTTCTTCGTCCGTGCGGTAGATCGGCACGATCACCACCTGCGTGGGCGCGAGCCACGGCGGCACCACGATGCCGCTGTCATCGCCGTGCGTCATGACCAGGCCGCCGACCAGCCGGGTCGAAACGCCCCAGGACGTGTTGTACGCGTAATCCTCGCCGCCGCTCTCGGTCTGGAATTTTAGATCGAACTGGCGCGAGAAGTTCTGGCCCAGCATGTGCGAGGTGCCGGCCTGCAGCGCGCGGTTGTCCTGCATCAGCGCCTCGACGCTGTAGGTACGGACGGCGCCGGCAAAACGCTCGGAGTCCGTCTTGCGCCCGACCAGCGGCGGCATGCACATCCACTGCTCCTGAAACTCGCGGTAGATGTTGATCATGCGCAGCGTCTCTTCCTCCGCCTCCGCTTCGTCCTTGTGCGCGGTGTGGCCCTCCTGCCAGAGGAATTCGGCCGTGCGCAGGAACAGGCGTGTGCGCAGCTCCCAGCGCACGAAGTTCGCCCACTGGTTGATCAGGAGCGGCAGGTCGCGGTAGCTCTGCACCCATTTCGCGAACATCGCGTAAATGATGGTTTCCGAGGTCGGCCGGATCACGAGCGGCTCTTCCAGCTCCTTGCCGCCGGCATGCGTGACCACCGCGACCTCGGGCGCGAAACCTTCGACGTGCTTCGCTTCGCGCTCGAGATAGCTCTTCGGAATCAGCAGCGGGAAATACGCATTCTGATGCACGCTCTCCTTGAACATGTCGTCCAGGGCGCGCTGCATCCGCTCCCAGATCGCGTAGCCCCACGGCCGGATGACCATGCTGCCGCGCACGGGCGAGTAGTCCGCCAGCTCCGCGCGCTGCACCACTTCGTTGTACCACGCGCTGAAATCATCCGCACGCCGCGTCAATGCTTTGTCTTCGGCCATTTACAGGTCATCCAATCTGATGCGCTCTTCATGGCCGCTGGCCATCTCGCGAACCACCGCCTTGCCTTCCTCGACTTCGGCCGGCCCGATCACTACCACGTAGCGCGCGCCCCGTGCATCCGCTTCCTTGAACTGCTTGCCGACACTGGCCGCGCCGAAGCTGTAGATCGCGCTGTGACCCGCGGCGCGCAACCGGCGCGCGACCTGCTTCTGCACGGGCCGCTCCGCCTCGCTGACCGCAATGATGTAATAGTCGACACTCGGCTCGTACGCGGGCAGCAACCCGCGCTCCTGCAGCAGCTCGGCCAGCACGACATCGCCCATGCCGAAACCCAGCGCGGGCAGATCCGTGTCGCTGACCGTCTTCAGCAGGTTGTCATAGCGACCGCCGCCGCATATCGCGCGCAGCTCGCCCTGCCGATCGAAAATCTCGAACACCACGCCGGTGTAGTAGGCCAGCCCGCGCACGATGCCGGGATCGAAGCGTACGAAATCTGCGAGCCCCAAATTCTCCAAGTGCGCGAAGTAGTCTCTGAGTCTGCGCAGCTCTACGTCGATCTCCGCCACTCCGGCGTAGGCCGCTGCCAGCGCCTCGAAGTTCGCGCAGGTGAAGATCTCGAGCACTTCGCGTACTTGGGGCTCGGAGAGCCCCACATGCTTCGCGAACCTGGCGTGCGTCGCAGACGCAGGCTCGCGCCCGAGCTTGTCGATCACGGCATAAGCCGCGCCCAGCCTGTCCGGCTGCACGCCCACGTGCAGGAGCAGCCGCTCGAGCAGTCGCCGATCGCTGATGCGGGCAACCATGTCCTGCTCCGTCAGCCCGAGATAGCGCAGTCCGTCCAGCGCGACCGCCAGCACCTCGGCGTCCGCGCCGACATCGCTTGCGCCGACAATGTCCACGTTCCACTGGAAATGCTCGCGCAGGCGGCCGCGCTGCGTGCGCTCGTAGCGAAACAGCTGGGGAATCGAGAACCAGCGGATCGGTTTGCGCAGCGCGCCGGCACGCGCGCCGACCATGCGCGCGAATGTCGGCGTCATCTCCGGGCGCAGCGCGACCGGCCGATCGCCCTGGTCGACGAAGTTGTAGAGCTGGCGCACGATTTCTTCGCCGCTCTTCTCGACGTAGAGCTCGAGCGGCTCGAGCGGCGGACCGTCATATTCTTCGAAGCCGTAGCGCCGCGCGACCTCGCGCCACGCGTTCATGATGTGCGAACGGATGCGGACATCGGGCGGATAGAAATCGCGGAATCCGGGCAGGCTCGTAAAGCTTGGCATCGAGGCGCGAATCTACCCCGAAAATACTATGTGCGGCAAGGTCAAATCGCTGCCGAATGGCGCGCGCTCGAGCGCGATCAGCGCGTCGCCGACGGTGTGGAACGAGCCGGTCACCAGCACGCTGCCGCTGCCGGCGAGCTCGCCGGCCCTGACCAGGGCGTGGCTGAAATCGCGCAGCACCTCGGCGCGTTCGCACGGCACTGCGCGCAGCACGCGCTCGGGATCCCACGCGC
>JBQTJO010000130.1:0-4768 GCA_052387015.1 Gemmatimonadota bacterium | reverse complement strand
GCGATCAGGATCCAGATCGCGATGCCCAGCGTCGCGATCCAGCCGAATATCGGGATGACGCCAATGATGTAGAGCACGCCCGGCGCCTGGGCGAAGCCGAGCGTGCGGAGCAGCTCGCCGACCGTTGCGGTGCCCTTGAACAGGGTCGTGCCGACGAACCAGGTCACGACCGCCCACAGAATCCAGCCGACCAGCGCGCCGATCAGGCTGCCAATGGCGCCGCCGATGCCCGTGTCATAGGCGGCGATCGCCTGCGCGATGGCGACCAGCGCCACGATCGCCGCGGCCTGCGACGTCGCTTCCACATCCGCTTCCACTTCCTCGAAGGCGCTGGCATCAAGACGTGCCGCCGCGATTGCGCGCTCGACCATCGAGCGGCGCGGTCCGAAATAGCCGCTTTGCGTGGACATATTGCTCCTGGTTGTAGGTACCTGTGCCGTCCGCCCGAAGCTAGGCGTAGCGACGCACCATTTCAACGCAGAAATCGGCGAACGCCTGCGGCTCGCGGGGTGGGCTGGTGTAATGCGGCTGCACGCCGCAGTGCTCGGGCGTAAAGCAGAAGGTGAGCGTGACCTCGAAATCCTCGAGCGCCCGCATCTGCCGGTCGAACCACGCGTCGGCGGTCGGACGATGCGCGTCCGACCAGCTCAGCCCGGTCCTGAGCTGCCGCACGCCCAGCCGCTCGAGCCACCGCACCGCAGCATCCAGCCGGTGATCCTCGAAGTGGAACCACTGGCAGATGCCGAGCTCCGGCGTGAAGTCACTGAAACGCCGCAACGCTCGTTTCGGCGTGCCGTCCTCGCGCAGCAGTCCCATGTAGAAGTGGCGGTAATACGCGGAGCCCTCGGCTTCGCGATGCCGGGTCGTCGCCGGCCACGCGCGCGGCAGATCGAACAGGCTGTACCAGTGGATGCGCGGCGCGCGCCCGACCACCAGCTCGGCCGTGCGCTGCAACCCGAACTCCTGCACTTCCTCCGCCCCGAAGGTGGAGACGCCGACTTCCGAGATCCAGATCGGCAAGGTGGTGACCGCCCGGATCTCGTTCAACTTTGCCGGCCACTCCTCGATCTGCCAGTGATTCCAGTCGAGCGGGAAACCGTGCACCGCCACCACATCGAGATGATCGAGCACCCCCTTCGACGCCATATTGGTAATGAAGTTCGGGTCGATCGGTGAGATGCCGCCCAGTGCGCGGATCAGACCGGGGCGTTCGCTGGCAATCGCATCCGCCGCCAGCTTGACCATGGCCGCGAAGCCGCTCCAGTCCTTGTCGATTTCGAAATCCCAGTGCGACTTGTTGTTCGGCTCGTTCCACAGCATCACGGAATCGATCACACGCTCTCCCTGCGACAGAGATAGACTTCTTTCTCCGGGTGCGCTTCGATGCGGAAGCCCGCGCTCCTCAGCATGGCCTCCACGCACGCGCGGTTCGGGATCCACCAGTTCGTCGGGTCATCGGCATATCTGCGCTCCACGAAATGCAGCTTCGGATAGCCGGGTTCGTCGAACATCGCGGTTTCCAAGAACGGATAATTCGGTTCCACATTCACGACATCCTCGCTGCCGCGCTGCATGGACTGGAAGATCAGGAGGTCGCCGACCGCGGAATCGTGCAGCAGGTCGAGCGCCAGCAGCGGATGGCGCAGGTGATACAGCACACCCATGAAGAGCACGACGTCGAACTTCTCGTTCAGCTGCTGAACTTCGTAAACGGAAAGTCTGTGCAGCTCGATGTCGTGGCCGGTCACCTGCGCGGCGAAGCGTGCCTGCTCGAGATACCGTTCGTCGCTGTCGATACCGACCACGCGCGCGGCGCCCCGCCGCTTCATCTCGATCGAGTAGAAGCCGGCGTTGCAGCCGATGTCGAGCACGCTCTGGCCGCTCAGGTCCGACGGGATGGCGTGCTCGAAGCGACGCCACTTGACCTCCGGGTAGTTGCCGAGAAAGTGGTTGGGCGCGGTCTCGATGCCGCCCAGATCGAGATTATGGAACCATTCGCCGAGCTGCGTCACGCGCCGGCGTATTTCCTCTTGCTGCAGAACGCTCATACCGCTACCGCCTCTCCTTCCTGCTGCGGCCGCCGGTTCACCTCGCGCACGTACGCTTCCAGCTCGGCGGCGCGATGCGCCGCCGTGTGGCGGGCGAGGACGGCCGCGCGCGCGCGATTCGCAATCGCATTGCGCTCCGGTTCCGAGATTTCCTGCAGATATTCGACAATGTCCTGTGCGCCACGCGCGACGAGAATCTCGGTGCCCGGACGCAGCACCGTCTCGATGCCCGCCCACGCATCGCTGATGATGGGCGTGCCGCACGCGGCGGCCTCGAAGATGCGCACGCTCGGCGAGTAACCGCTGCGGATCATTTGCGCGCGCGTCACGTTGAGCGTGAACGTCTGTGAGTTGTAGAACGCGCGGTGCTCGGCCGGCGCCAAGTGGTCGCTGCGGCGCACGTTGCGTGGCCACCCGATATCGCGCGGGTACTGCGGCCCCACGATCGCAAAGCGCCGGCGCGGCATCATGCGCGCCGGCTCGAGCAGCAGCTCGCCGAGCGCCGGCTGCCGGTCCTTGCTGTAGGTGCCCATGTAGGCGAGATCCCAGCGCGTGAGCGCGGGCTCCGGAAAGTAGGACTCGGGATCGACCGAGCAGTACAGCGGCCGCGCGCGCGGCGAGCCGTACTCCTCCTCGATTCGCTCGAGCGTCGGCCCGCCGGTGAACGACAGATACAGCTCGTACCGCGGAATCAGCGCGGCCGTCAGGTATTCGCTGGTACCCGAATGCAGCTGCGCGAGTGTGACCGGCGTGTCGATGTCGTAGAAGGCGGTCACGCCGTGCGCGGTCCTGACCACCCAGTCGCCGGCTTCGATCCCTTGCGGCACGTAGGAGCCGACGATGACGACGTCGGCATCACGCACTTGCGATGCGAACCGCTGCTTTAGCTGCTTCAGCCGGGAATAGATCTCAATGCGCGCGTACGGCGCGCGCGCGAGGTCGCGGTTCTGCGCGTACCATGGCACATCCCGCTCCAGGAACAGCACGTCATGACCGCGCTCCGCCAAGCCGCGCGCGAGGCAGCGGTAGGTGGTCGCGTGTCCGTTGCCCCACGACGATGTGATGGACAGGCCCAGTATCACGATCTTCACCGTCGCCTCCTATGCGGCGGTGTGGGCGAGGGGCGTGGCCAGCCCGCCGAGCGTGGCTTCGACCTCGAGCGCCCGGTGCGCGTACGTGTGCGCTGCCAGCACCCGCCGGCGCGCCGCCGCGCCGATGCGCCGCGCGCGTGCGGGCGCGACCGCCTGCACGAGCGCGGCAACGTCGCCGCCACTGTCGGCGAGCAGCACCTCCGCATCCGGCTCTAGAAACAGCCCGATGCCTTGCCATGCATCGGTGATCAGGCATGCGCCGGCGCCGGCGGCCTCGAATACGCGCGTCGGTGGCGAGAAGCCGTAGCTCGCCATGCTGTCGCGATTGATGTTCAGGACCATGCGCGGCGTGCAGTTGAACGCGTTGTGGTCGGTCGTGTACACGTGGCCGGCGTAGCGCACGTTCGGCGGCACGAGCTTGTCCTGCCAACCACTGCCGCCCAGCAGGAAAGCGCGATCCGGCAGAGCCGCCGCGGCGGCCAGAAAGAACTGCTCGACGCGCTGCTCGCGATCGGGCAGGCGGTTGCCGAGGAAGCCGAGATCCGCCGTGAAGCGGGGATCCGGCTCGACCGGAAAATGGGTGGCCGGATCGAGCGCGTTGTAGATCGGCACGCAGCTGCGGGCGCCGAGTGCGCGGTACGCGTGCACGACCGGCTCGCCGCCGCCGTACGTGAAGATGACGTCGTAGCGGGGAATCAGCGCTCGAAACGCATCCTGCGAGTTCGTGTGCACGCGCTCGAGTGTGGCCGGCGCGTCCACATCCCAGAACGCGATCAGGCTGCGCACCGAGCGCAGCTCGAGCACGGCGGCTTCCAGCAGCTCATCGTACACGCCGACGCCGCTCGCCTTCACGATCAGGTCCGCGCCGCGCGCGGACTCGGCAGCGCGCAGCGCATGGTCATCCCCATCCCCCGGATACACGACTACGCGCGCCCAGTCCGGATCTTCGATGTCGCGATGCTGCTGGCGGCCGTACGCGTCCGGCTCGTAGAAGGTGACGCGATGACCGCGCTCGTGCAGCGCACGCACGATGCCTCTGTAGTAGGTGGCCGCGCCGTTCCAGTACGCGGAAACCAGGCTCGACCCGAAAAAGGCGATATTCATTCCACGCATAGCGTAAGGTGTGAAGGGTGAGATGGAGCCGGAGCGGATCGCACGCCCAGCTCGGCGCAGATGCCGAGCAGCTCGTCGACGCGATGCGCGCAGGTGTGTCGCTCGTGAATGATCCGCAAGCCACGCTCGGCGAGACCTGCGGCCAGCTCGCGATCCGAGAGGACGGCGCGCAGATGTTTGATCATCGAAGCCGTGTTGGCTGCGACCAGGTAGTCTTCACCGGGCGTAAACAGATGCTCGACGTCATCCCAGGGAGCGGAGATCAGCGGAATCCCGCACGCCAGCGCCTCGAACACACGGATGGTCGGAATGCCGGGCAGAGCTTCGACATAAGGGCGCCGCGGTATGTGAATGGTCGCGCGG
This sequence comes from Gemmatimonadota bacterium, assembly GCA_052387015.1. Taxonomy (GTDB): domain Bacteria; phylum Gemmatimonadota; class Gemmatimonadetes; order Longimicrobiales; family RSA9; genus CBJLQC01. The sequence goes on along the minus strand of JBQTJO010000130.1, from coordinate 153 downwards.
AATCTCGAGAACGCGCGCGGCACCAGGTAATTCGCAATCCAGCCGCGGTACTCGATGCGGGCGGCGCGCAGGGCGTCGATGGCGCCTTGCGGGTAGCGCACGCCGTGCACGCGCGCGTTCAGACGGAGCGCGCGCGCCGGCTCGATCAGCAGC
>JBQTJO010000129.1:0-9408 GCA_052387015.1 Gemmatimonadota bacterium | reverse complement strand
GTGAGCAAGGCGCCGCCTCCGCACCCGCCTCCGCACCCGCCTTGTGCAGCGGGTAGCCGGCTGCCCGGAGGTGACGGGCCATGCGACCCATCACTCCGAGCCCGATGAAGCCGATACGCGGCAGGCTGCTCACTTGATGTATGCGGGAGGCAGCTCGGTGCCGACCTCGCGATAGCGGCGGAACAGACGCTCCTGGCGCGTCTCCTTCGGCATTTCGCGGCCGTTGATGAACACATGCTCGACCGTTGTGGTCAGTTCGAACGGATCGCCGGACCAGACGACGACGTCGGCATCCTTGCCCGCCTCGAGGGAGCCGTAGCGGTCGGCGATGCCCCACAGCCGCGCCGGATCCAGCGTCACGGCGCGCAACGCGGCAGCCCATGGCAGTCCGTACGAGACGGCGTTGCCCGCCTGCTGCTTGATGTTGCGGGAGTAGTGCGCTTCGAAGGAGGCGATCGCGAGGTTCACGCCGGCAGCATGCAGACGGGCTGCGTTCTCGAGCGTGACGCCGAGCGCCTCGAAGCGCGGCAGGTTGCGCATCGGATCGATGATCACGCTTACGCCGGCATCGGCGATGTCGCGCGCGACCATCCAGCCTTCGGCAACGCCGGACAGGATCAGCTTGACATTGTTCTCACGCGCGAAGCGAAGCGCGGTCAGGATGTCGCTCGCGCGGTTCACATCGATGACGAGCGGCAGCTCGCCGCGCGCGACCGGCACCAGTGCTTCGAGATCCAGGCGGCTGAGTGCGTAATCGCGACGTTGTGCCGATTCGAACGCGGCGCGATTGGCCGTGTAATCGCGCGCGTCCTGGAGCGCCTCGCGCAGACGCAGCAGGGCCGCGCTGCGCGCGCCGCCGCCGCTCAGCTGGGCGCCGCGCTCACCAAGCACGGCGAACATAGCGACCGGATTGCGATGAACCGTAATGGTCGCACCCTGCGTCCCGAGGTCGATCAATGCGCCTTGGCCGGCGATCAGCGATGTGCCGGTGCCGGGCGCAATGACCGCGCGGGTGATGCCGTCCACGCGCGTGACCGGTATCGCGGTCGCGAACGGGTTCAGATTGTCGACGACATTGAACGCAGCCGTGATGCCGTCGGCGGTGGTGGACTCGTCGTCCGTGCCTTCGGCGGAGAGCGGAATCTCGACCGTGCCGAGGCTGGTCGAGGAATCGAGAAAACCCGGCGTCACGATCTTGCCGGTGCCGTCGATCACGCGCGCACCCGCAGGCACGCTGAGGTTCGCGCCGACCGCCGCGATCCTGCCGTCACGAATGACGATCGTGCCGCGCTCGATGACCGGACCGGCAACCGGGTGGATCTTCGCGTTGGTGATCGCGACCGTCTGCGCCGAAAGCGAAGTCGCGGTCAACAACAGGAAAGCGAGCGCTTTCATTTCAGCACCTCCGCCGGCAGAATGCCGAGCATGAAATCGCTGCGCGGCTGGCGCGCCGGATCGTTGCGATCGTAAAGCAGCGCGCCATCAATGAAGACCTGCTCCGCTTTCGCGTAGACACTGAACGGGTCACCGTTCCAGATCACCACGTCCGCCATTTTTCCGGGCTCGAGCGAACCGGTCGATTGATCGACGCCGAGCGCTTTCGCCGGGTTGATCGTAAACCATTTCACCGCGTCTTCGCGCGTGACATTGATGCCGTGCGCGCGACCCGCCGCCATGGCCTTGGCAGCTTCCTGATTGAGGCGCTGGATGCCCTGGGAGTCGTCCGAATGGATGATGGCACACGCGCCGGCCTCGTGCATGAGCGGGATGTTCTCGCGAATGCCGTCGTAGGCCTCGAGCTTGAAGCCGAACCAGTCCGCCCACATGCTGCCGCAGATGCCCTCGCGCGCGAGCACGTCGCGCACCTTGTAAGCCTCGACTGCGTGGTGGAAGGAAGAGATGCGGTAACCGAACTCCTTCGCGACGTCGATCATCTGCAGCATCTCGTCACCGCGATAACAATGATTGTGCACGAGAATCTCGCCGTTCAGAACGCCCAGCAGCGTCTCCAGCTGGAGATCCCGGTCGGGCCGGTCCTCCTCCTCAGGGTCCTCGCGCCACTGGTTCAGGTCGTCGCGGTACTTCAGCGCCTTGATCCACGCGGCCCGGTAGCCGGCCACGTTGCCCATGGCCGTGGATGGTCCGCCGCGGCTGCCGTAAACGCGTTTCGGATTCTCACCGCAGGCCATCTTCAGGCCGTGCGGCGCGCCGGGAAACTTCATGCCCTGAACCGAGCGGGACGGCACGTTCTTGAGCGTGACGCCGCGGCCGCCTTACAGGTTGGCCGAGCCGGGCAGCACCTGGAGCGTGGTCACACCGCCAGCCAGCGCGAGCAGGAAGTTGGGATCCTGCGGCCACACGGAGTGCTCGGCCCAGACCTGCGCGGTGTTGGGATTGGTCGCCTCGTTGCCGTTGGACTGCGCTTCGATCGAAGGCGACGGATAATTGCCGTTGTGCGAATGCGTATCGATCACGCCTGGAGTGACCCACTTGCCGGTCGCATCGATGATCACCGCATCTGCCGTAGCCGTGATGTCTGTTCCGACTGCGGCGATCCTGCCATCCTGCATCAGGACGGAGGCGTTCCGCATGGCCGGACCGGCTGCCGTAAGAACGGTCGCGTTGCGAATCAGCGTGGTCCGTGACGGCAACGGTCTGTACGTGGATGCGAACGGCGCGGGCGCTTCCGCCTGCGCCGCCGCGGGTGTGGGCGTCTGGGGTGACGAGCCCGCCTTCGCGCCGGAGCAGCCGATCACTGCGCCGATGGCGAGCGGCATCAGCCAGCGACCGCTCGAGAGTCGAGGTGCTTTCATACCAACCTTGGTTGAAAAGGACAACGAATGGGACCCGGCAATATAGTGAGAGCGCGGGAACGCGTGAAGGCGCGAACGAGGACTGGATCTCAGGTGAGGATCACATCACCCGCTCCGGTGGTTTGCGGCGCGACGTCGACGACTACATCAATGCCGGTGCGGACGCTGCCCGTCACGATGCAGAACTCCTCGAACAGAGACGCGCATTGGCCGAGGCGCTGCGCGTCCTCCGGTTTGAGCGACGGCTGGATGCGGGCGCGGATCTGCCGAACGCGCCAATGGCCGCGCGCAGCGCGCTCGAGATCGCCTTCGACGACGCACTTCATGCCGCTCACGTCGATATGCGCCTTCTTCAGGCAGAACAGCAGGCTGGACGCCAGGCAGTTGCCGATGGCGGCCGCCAGCAGCCGCGTCGGGTCCGGGCCGCGACCACTGCCGGTCGGCTCCGTCTCGTCGGTGAGCAAGTCGGCGACGCCGTCCTGGTTGAAGTCGATCAGGAACTGGAAATTTTCCCACTGCGCAATCGACACCGCGAACTGCTGGTCCATGGTGGCCTCCTCGCCGGTTTGTGCTAAGATAGATGGGCCTGGTTCGAAAAGTCACGAACGAAATCGCCTATGAAGCCCAAGCTCCTTAGTGGACTGGGAGATGAGAGCGATAGGAGCGATGGGAGCGATAAGAGCGCTCGATGGCGGGAGCGGACATCGTGTCGCAGGCGTTTTCGCGCTGGCGTTTGCGGCCGCCGCGATTACCGCACTGGCCGGCGTGTTCGCGATCGACGTGAGAATGTTGCGGCTCGATGCGCTCTTTACGCCCGAGCTGCTGCCGGACGCGAGCTGGCGCGCGAACTGGCTGCCGGGCGCGGTGACGGCGGCCGGGCAGCAGCGTGCGGCCGTCGAGCAGTGGCTGCACATCGTATTGATCTTTGCAGGCATTGCCGCCGCCATCGCATGTATCAATGCACTGATCGCGTTCGCAGCGCACGCAAACGAGCGGCGCTATGAAACCGCGCTGCGCGGCCTGGTCGGCGCCTCGCCGCGGCAGCTCGCGCGCGCGCAGCTGAAGCACTCGCTGCTCGACGGGGTGATCGGCGCCGCGCTCGGCATCGCGACCGGCGCCGCTGCTGCCGTCCTGCTGAGCCGGTTGTGGGGCAGCAGAACGCAGGCGGACGGGGCGTGGGTGCTGTTTGCGTTCGCTGCGTGCGTGGCCAGCGCGGCGTTCGTCGCGCACACGACGGCGCGCCGCTTCCGCAAAGCAGGCTGGCTGGGCGCTGCGCTGGCGCCCGAGGCGCGCACCGTGCCCGGCTTCGGGGCGGAGGACCTGCGCGCGCTGCTCACGGGCGCGCAGCTCGCGTGCGCGGTCGCGCTGACCATCGTCAGCCTGCTGGTCTGGTCGTATGCCAGCGCGGCTGCACGTCCAGCGACCGGCGCCACGGACCGATACGTCGCAGCCGTCACCCTGGAGGCTGGCGAATCGGCCGAGCACCTGCGCGCCCGGTTGCGCGCAGCCGGGATGGCCAGCGAATCGATCGCGTCGCCGGGCGCGTTGCTCGGCATCGGCAAAGTTGACAAGGTTGTCTCGCATTGCGGCCCCTGCTCACGAGGGAACATGCCGGCGCCGCTGTTCGCGGTCGAGACGCAGCAGCACGTGATCGGGTCGCACTTCTTCCGCACCGCCGGCATTGCGGTCGAGGCGGGTCGCGAATTCGACGACCGCGCGGGCGACGATCGCGCCGTGGTCGTCAACCGCAGCTTCGCGCGCGAGGCGTTCCAGCAGCAGAACCCTATCGGCAAGCGCATCCTGGCCGGCGGCTTCGAGCGCGGCGCGTGGTACCACGTCATCGGTGTGGTCGAGGATGTACACACGCGCGGGCTTCAGCTGCTGGAGCCGAATCCCGGCAACACCTATGTAACGATCCCGGCACAGCCGCCCGCGATCTACTTTGCGGCCAGCACGCACCCGCCGACGCGCGTCGACGTGATCGTGCGCTCGAACACGCCGCCGGTTGCGCTGGCGGGACTCGGCTTCGAGCCGTTATCAGAACTGTACGCGCGTGCGAGCCGGCCGCAGCAGTCGTTTTCCCGCGTGTTGAGTCTTTTCGGCCTGCTGGTGTGCGGCGCGGCCGTGCTGGGCTCCCTGGTCGCGACCATGCTGAGTGTGCGTGCGCGGCGGGTCGAGATCTCGGTCAGGCGCGCGGTCGGCGCGCGGCGCATGGCGCTGGTCAGGCTGGTGGTGGCGCGCGCGGCCGGAATCGCGCTGCGCGGCATCGTTACCGGTGTCGTGCTCTCGGTTGCGCTGTCGCGAGCACTCGAGATCTTCGTGCCCGGGCTGCCGGCGTTTCAGGCGCGCAACACGATCGCGACAGCTGCCGCCTTCTTTGGCGTCGTGCTGCTTGCGACGCTGCTGCCGTTGCGTGCTGCATTACGAATCCCGCCCGCATACGCTCACGATTGATGTCGGCATACCGGTGTGTGCGGCACGGCTCGCCGGAAGCGTTCCTCACGCGTGCGGAGTCATGGCTGCTCGAGAACGAAGCCGAACACAATCTCATCCTCGGCATTGCCGCGCAGCTGAAGGGCACGACGTCGTCCAACGCATATTTCGCGACGCTGGAGCACGATGAGCAGATCGTGGGCTGCGCGTTCCGCACGCCGCCGTACAAGCTGGGCGTCACGCGCATGCCGCTCGGCGCCGTGCAGCCGCTGATCGACGACGCCACGAGCGTTTTCGACGACATTCCTGCCGTACTGGGGCCCGAGACCGTCGCGAGCGCGGTGGCGGACGGCATCGCGCGCAAGCGAGGGCGTGAAACCAACGCCGGCATGCGCCAGCGCATTTACGAGCTGCACCGGGTGATGCAGCCGAGCCGGATGCCGGCGGGCAGGCTGCGGCTCGCACAGCCGGCCGATCACGACGTGCTGCGGGAATGGCTGAGCGCGTTCGCGACCGAAACGAATCACGGACCCGCCGACGCGCGGGCCTACGCGCAGGCGCATATCGCCAACAAGACGGTCTTCGTGTGGGATGATGATGGGCCGAAATCGACGGCGCTGTGGGCGGGCATCACGCCGCACGGCGTGCGCATCGGCTTCGTGTATACGCCGCCCGAGCACCGTGGCCGTGGCCACGCATCGGCGGTCACGGCAGGCGCGAGTGCGCGCGCGCTGGACAGCGGCTACGCGTTCTGCTGTTTGTATACCGATCTCGCGAATCGCACGTCGAACGCGATTTACCAGCAGATCGGCTATCGAGCCGTCTGCGACGTCGTCGACTACACGATCATCTGATCCAGGCGCTTCACGCGGTCCGGGTAGTCCGTAAAGATGCCGTCGACGCCGAGCCCGATCAGCCGGCGCATCTCGTCAGGCTCATTCACGGTGTAAGGATGCACGACCAGGCCGTGCGCGTGCGCGACCTCGATCAAGTCCGAATCGACGCTCGTGCGTGCGGGGCCAATGCCGACGGCGTACGAGCGGATGTGGTCGAGGCGCGCTCGAATTGCAGCGCTGTCATACCCGCTCTCGATGAGTTGAATCACCGGAAGCTGCGGGTCGAGGCGCCGGATCTTCAGCAGACGCTCCGTGCTGAAGGACTGAATCAGCACCTGCCAATTCTCGATTGCGCCCGTGCGCAGATCGAACTCTTCGATCAACGCGAGCAGCGCCTCCTCCATGCCCGGCGCAGCGGCCGGATTCTTGGTCTCGATGTAGTAGCTGGCGCGTTTGCCGTAGCGCTCGAAGACCTCGCGCAGCGTGGGAACCCGTGTGCCCGCGAACTCCGGGGAAAACCAGGAGCCGGCGTCGCATTGCTTGATTTCCGCGAGGCTCCGCTCGATTAGGGGACCGCTGCAGGCTGTGGTGCGGTCGAGCGTCGGGTCGTGCATGACGACCAGCACGCCGTCACGCGTCATCTGCAGGTCCTGCTCGATGTAATCGACGCCGATCTCGAGCGCACGATCATAGGACGGAATCGTGTGCTCGGGGGCGTGGCCGGAGGCGCCTCTGTGCCCGATGATCACCATCCGGCCAATCTACCGTCGGCTGGTGCGGTTCTGGAACAAGCAGAACCGTGCCGCCGTACCACATTCGCCTCCCCCAAAACCCGGCGAAGTCATGAAGCATCTGCCAGCGACGGTTCTGTTGCTCCTTCTGGTCACGGCAGCGTGTACGCGCTATGTGCCATCGAAGTCATCGATGAGACCGCGTGCCGCCGCAACTCGCGACCAGTATGAAGACGAGCTGCTCCGGTCCGAGATCGGCGAAGGCAGCGTCTATGAACAGTGGTCGGCGGCGGCGGCCCGTGCGCTGCGCGAGCGCCTGGCCATCCGGCCGTCCTTTCAGGAGCTGCTTTCCTTCTCCCCGGAGCGTGCAGCAGCGGTCGGCTACCGCCTCCAGCTGAGTCGCGGCCAGCGCGTGACCATCGCGCTGGATCGCCGCAATGCTGCCCGCATCTTCACCGAGGTATTCGAGGAAATCGGTCCGGGCGATCCGATCTTCAGGCTGGTGGAATCCGCTCATGGCGAGGCGACGCACGTCACGTTCGAAGCGAACACGGATGGGCCTCATGTCGTGCGCATGCAGCCGGAGCTGTTCCGCGGCGGTGAGGTCCTGGTCTCGCTGACGACCGCGGCGACGCTCACCTTTCCGGTCGCAGGCAGGACGGCGCGTGCGATTCGCAGCTATTTCGGTGATCCGCGCGACGGCGGCCGGCGCGATCACGAAGGCATCGACATTTTCGCGCCGGCGGGGACGAGCGTGCTGGCGGTCGCGCCGGGCGTGATCACGAACGTGAGCGACACGCGCATTGGCGGCCGAGTGATCTGGCAGCATGACCCACGTCGGAACGTCACGTACTACTACGCCCATCTTTCGAGTCAGAAGGTTCGCCGCGGCGCGCGCGTGCAGGCGGGCGACACGATCGCCACGGTCGGCAATACCGGCAACGCGCGCACGACGCCGCCGCACCTGCATTTCGCGGTCTACAGGCCAGGCCGCGTCGCCACCGACCCGGTGCCGTTCCTCTACGACCAGCCGAGTGATCCCGTGTCGCCGCTGCTGGTCGACCTGAGCGCGCTCGGTGACGTTCGCACCACGGCGGCCCGGCGCGTACTGCTGCGTAGCGAGCCGAACGGGGCTGCCCGGACCGTAACGGCCGTTTCGGCGCGGCACGAAGTGTATGTTCTCGGCGGCGTGCGTGACTGGTACCGCGTGCAGCTGGAGGACGGTCGCAGCGGTTTTGTGCGCGCCCGCGACATCGGCGTCGTCCATTCTACGACGGGCGCGCATTAGCCCTTGCCCCAGGGTTTCACACCGAGATTATACCCGATAATTTGGTGATATGCTCCTGAGAACCATTTACGATGACAAGCTTGCCCAGGCGGCGTACCTGGTGGCTTGCCAGGCCAGCGGCGAGGCGATTGTCATCGATCCCAATCGGGACATCGAGCAGTACGTCCGGCTGGCGCGCAAGGAAGGGCTGCGCATCGCGCACGTCACGGAGACGCACATTCACGCGGACTTCGCATCCGGCACGCGCGAGCTCGCGCGCGATACCGGCGCGACCATGTACCTCTCGGGTGAAGGCGGCGCCGACTGGTCGTACGGCTTCGCCGCCGCCGATGGCGCGGTCACTCTCCATGATGGCGACGTCTTCCAAGTCGGCCGGCTGCGTTTTCAGGTGATGCACACGCCGGGTCATACCCCTGAGCACATCTCGCTGCTGGTCACGGACACGGCGGTGACCGAACAGGCGATGGGCGTTTTCACAGGCGATTTCGTATTCGTCGGCGATGTCGGCCGCCCCGATCTGCTCGAGAAGGCGGCCGACGTCGCGGGCGCAATGCGCGCGGGCGCGCGTTCCCTGTTCCGATCGATTCAAACGTTCAAACAGCTGCCGGATTACCTGCAGGTGTGGCCGGGACACGGTGCGGGCTCGGCGTGCGGCAAGGCGCTGGGCGCGGTGCCGCAATCGACGGTTGGCTACGAAACGCGCTTCAGTCCGGCGTTCTCCTTCACCGACGAAGATGCGTTCGCGGAATTCGTCCTGGCAGGCCAGCCGGACCCGCCGCGCTACTTCGCGCACATGAAGCGCATCAATCGCGAAGGACCGCCGATGCTGGGCGAGCTGCGCGTGCCGGTGCGGCTGCCCGACGAGCAGATCGATACCTTGCTGGCGAGCGGCGCCACAGTGATCGACACGCGCAGTGCGCCGGCGTTCGGCCGCGCGCACGTCGCGGGCACCATCAACATTCCTTACAACCGCGCGTTCACCAACTGGGCCGGCTCGCTCATCCCGTACGACCGCCCGTTCGCGCTGATCGTCGATGAGCGCACGGCGTCGGCGCTGCACGACATCGCGCGCGACCTCGCGCTGATCGCACTCGACGATGTCGCGGGATATTTCGAGGAGTCTGTCGTCGACCGGCACGCGCACCAGCAGACGCTCGAGCCCTTGACCACGAACGATGTCGAGCAGCTGCTCGCGAGTGGCGGCGCGTACGTCGTCGACGTCAGGACGCGCGCGGAGTGGGAGGCCGGCCACATTCCCGGCGTGCCGAACCTTCCGCTCCAGCAGCTGGCGGACCGGCAGGCCGATC
>JBQTJO010000128.1:0-7300 GCA_052387015.1 Gemmatimonadota bacterium | reverse complement strand
CGCAACTGGCGATCGCCAGCGAGGCGGCTAACACAAACAGGGACTTACGCATAGCGGCGGGCTGTGCAGAAAGGATGCCGGTCCGGGATGGCCTGACGGCGGGCTGGCTATTTTTTACGGGATTTTTTCGCTTGCGTCGTTCGTTCGATGCGACGATCATCTTCAGGTAGAGACCCCCATGCAACCCGCCGCAGGCTCGTCCGCAGCAAAACCAACCGCGCTGCAAGGACGAGGCGGCTCACCTGGAACGTTTGACAGGAGTGAACCATGCGCACAACCGGAACGGTCAAGTGGTTCAATGACACCAAGGGCTACGGCTTCATTGAACAGCCCGATGGTGAGGACGTGTTCGTCCACTTCTCCGCGATCACCATGGAGGGGTTCAAGACACTCGCTGAAGGCGAAGAAGTGGAGTTCGAGGTCAAACAGACCGACAAGGGACTCCAGGCCGCCAGTGTAGCACGAGTCCCAGGGCAGTAGCCCCCGGCCATTGGCGACGTTCATACAGGCGCTCCGGATCCGTCCGGGGCGCCTTGTTTTTATTGCGGTCGAGGACGCGGGCGTGGGCGCGGGCAACTACGCGGGCGCGGGCGTGGGCGTGGGCGGGGGCGCGGGAACTATGCGGGCGCGGGATGCGGGCGAGGGTCGCGGGCGCGGCCCACCCCGCGACCCACGAACCGCACCGCGATCCGCCACCACGACCCGCGCCCGGAGTAGTTCCGCGCCCGCGACGTCGCCCGCGACCGCGCCCGAATCCGGTCCAAAGGTGTATAATGGACCCGTATGCCGCTCACCGCATTTCACCCCGTTATTCAGCAGTGGTGGAAGACCCACTTCGAGGATGCCCAGCCAACTGCCGCGCAAACGCGCGGCTGGCAATCCATCCGCAACGGCCGCCACACGCTGATCGCCGCGCCGACCGGCTCCGGCAAGACGCTCGCGGCGTTCCTCAACTCGATCGACGAGCTGCTGCGCGAGGGGCTGGAGAAAGGCGAGCTGCCGGATGAGACGCGCGTGCTCTACGTCTCGCCGCTGAAGGCGCTGTCCTCGGACATCCACAAGAACCTGGCGGAGCCGCGCCGCGAGATCCGCGAGCTGGCCGAGAAGCTGGGTTATACGACGTCGAAAATCACCGCCGCGGTCCGCACCGGCGACACACCACAGGCCGAGCGCGCGGCGATGCTCAGGAAGCCGCCGCACATCCTGGTCACCACGCCCGAATCGCTGTACCTGCTGCTCACGTCCGAGCGCAGCCGCGACATGCTCCGAACGGTGCGCACCGTCATTGTCGACGAGATCCACGCGCTGGTGGAGTCGAGGCGGGGCTCGCATCTGTCTTTGTCGCTGGAGCGTTTGCAGCATGTGGTTGATGGACCGCTGCAGCGAATTGGTTTGTCCGCAACGCAACGACCAATCGAGCAGGTCGCGAACTGGCTGGTCGGCCAGCGCGATGCGCATTGCGAGATCATCGACGAAGGGCACATTCGCGAGCTGGACCTCGCGCTCGAGCTGCCGGGCTCCCCACTCGAAGCAGTGATGGCGGCTGAAGTCTGGCAGGAGGTCTACAACCGCATTGCCGAGCTGATTAGCGCGCATCGCACGACCATCGTGTTCGTCAACACGCGCCGCATGGCCGAGCGCGTGGCTCACAACCTGACGCAGCGACTCGGCGGCGCTGCGATCACGACGCATCACGGTAGCCTCTCGAAAGAGGTGCGGCTGGATGCCGAAGAGCGCCTCAAGACCGGCAAGCTGAAGGCGCTGGTCGCGACCGCGTCGCTCGAGCTCGGTATCGACATCGGTCATGTAGACCTGGTCGTGCAGATCGGCACGCCGCATCGCATCGCGACCTTCCTCCAGCGCGTCGGCCGTTCCGGTCACACGGTCAGCGGCACGCCGAAGGGCCGCATGTTCCCGCTCAGCCGCGACGAGCTGGTCGAATGCTCCGCGTTGCTGCAAGCGGTTCGCGATGGCGAGCTGGACCGCATCGTCATGCACGAGCAGCCGCTCGATGTGCTCGCGCAGCAGATCGTCGCGGAAACCGCGTCCGAAGAATGGGATGAGACGGCGCTGTACGATGCGTTCCGCGCCGCCTGGCCGTATCGCGATCTGACGAGGTCGGATTACGACGACGTCGTGCGAATGCTCGCCGCCGGCTACGCGACTCGGCGCGGCCGCCGCGCCGCGCTGATCCATTACGACGCCGTCAACAAGCGCATCAAGGGCCGCCGCGGCGCGCGCCTGCTGGCGCTGACATCGGGCGGCGCGATTCCGGAAGTCGCGGACTACCGCGTCGTGTCCGAGCCGGAAGGCATCTTCGTCGGCACCGTCAACGAAGACTTCGCTGTCGAGTCCCTCGCCGGCGACATCATCCAGCTCGGCAACACGTCATGGCGCATCCTGCGCGTGCAGAGCGGCGTGGTGCGCGTGGCCGATGCGGAAGGCCAGCCGCCCAGCATGCCGTTCTGGATCGGCGAGGCGCCGTCGCGCAGCTATGAGCTGTGTGAAGCGGTCGCGCGCCTGCGCGCGCGCGTGGAACCTCACCTGGACGACGTCGCACAAAGCATTGCGTTCCTGAAGCAGGAATATCATCTGAGTGGCCCCGCTGCCGCACAGATCGCCGTGTATTTGGGTGAATCGAAGCGCTTGCTCGGCGCGCTGCCGACGCTCGACACGCTCGTGCTCGAGCGCTTCTTCGACGAGTCGGGCGGCATGCAGCTGATCCTGCACGCGCCGTTCGGCGGGCGCGTCAACCGCGCGTGGGGACTCTCGCTGCGCAAGAAGTTCTGCCAGAACTTCAATTTCGAATTGCAGGCGGCTGCGACCGAGGAAGGCATTCTCATCTCGCTCGGGCCGCAGCACAGCTTCCCGCTCGACGACGTCTTCCGCTACGTCAATCCGGCGACCGCGCGCGAGACGCTGATCCAGGCCGTGCTCGACTCGCCTATCTTCACGACGCGCTGGCGCTGGGCCGCCGCGCTCTCGCTTGCGGTGCCGCGCAACCGCAATGGCAAGAAGATCGCGCCGCCGCTCCAGCGCATGCTCGCGGAAGACCTGCTCACCGCCGCGTTTCCGGATGCGGCCGCGTGCTTCGAGAACATCGAGGGCGAGCGCGAAGTGCCGGATCATCCGCTGGTGAACCAGTCGCTCCGGGACTGCCTCGAGGAAGGCATGGACCTGCCACGGCTGGAAGAAATCCTGAAGCGCATCATCGCGGGCGAGATCAGGACGGTCTCGCGCGACACGCCCGAGCCGTCGCCGCTCTCGCACGAGCTGCTCAATGCCAAAGTCTACCAGTTCCTCGACGACGCACCGCTCGAGGAGCGCCGCGCGCAGGCCGTCTACACGCGCCGCGCGCTCGAGCCGACCAGCGCCGGCGATCTCGGCGCACTGGACAGTTTGGCCATCGATCGCGTTCGTGAAGAAGCCTGGCCGGATGCAACCGATGCGAGTGAGCTGCACGACGCGCTGCTGACCAGCGGCTTCCTCTGCGTTGAAGAAGCAGATGATGCCTGGAGCCCGCTGTTCGAGGAATTGCTGCGTGCAGGTCGCGCGAAGATCGTGAGCGAGACGTACTGGGTCGCAACCGAACGAGTACCGGAGATACTCGCCGTTTTCCCGCATGCCGTGATCGCGCCGGAGTTTCGAAGCGATGTGATACCGGGTGTGACGGACCGCACATGGACGCGCGAGGACGCACTGCGCGAGCTGGTCAGGGGCAGAATGGACATCCATGGGCCGGTGACAGACGCCGAAGTGCTGGGATGGTTCAACGCCCATACTCCCATACTCTCACACTCCCATACTCTCAGCGCAGCCGATGTCGAGCTGGCGCTGATCGCTGTGGAGTCCCAGGGCGTTATCCTGCGCGGGTACTTCATTCCCGATCAGGAGGCGCGCCAGTGGTGCGAGCGGCGATTGCTGTCACGCATTCACAGCTACACGCTGAACAGACTCAGAGCAGAGATCCAGCCGGTCAGTGCCGCGGATTTCATGCGCTTCCTGTTCAAGTGGCTGCGAGTCGACGTCGAGCGGCAGATGCAGGGTGTCGAAGGCCTCGCCGGCGTGATCGAGCTGCTGGGCGGCTACGAGGCGCCGTCGGCCGCGTGGGAGTCGGACATCCTGCCCGCGCGCGTGAAGGACTACACGCCCGAGCAGCTCGACATGCTGTGTCTGACCGGGCGCGTGATGTGGGGGCGCATCTCGAAGCGGAGCGCGGATGGCAAGCGCGGCGGGCCGGTCAAGTCGTCGCCGATCGCGATCGCGCCGCGCGGCACGTTGCGCTTCGCCGATCAGAACGGCCGCGACACGCTCTCGTCCATTGCGACACAGGTGCTCGAGGTGCTGGAGCAGCGAGGCGCATCGTTCTTCCACGAGATCGCCGCGGCGGCCGGAGTGCTGCCGACACAGGTCGAGCAGGCGCTGGCCGAGCTGGTGGCGCGCGGCCTCGCTACGGCCGACAGCTACGCAGGCCTGAGAGCATTGCTCACACCCGCACACAAGCGGCCGAGCCTCGCTTTCGACGGGACGCCGACGCGCAGACAGCGGCGCGCTTCCATCTACAGTGTCGAAAGTGCCGGACGCTGGTCGGCGCTCATGTCGTCGCCGGCGGCCGACCAGGATGTGGAGGCAGTCGCGCGCGCGGTGCTCCGGCGTTACGGCGTCGTCTTCAGACGGCTGCTCGAGCGCGAGGTCAACCTGCCGGCGTGGCGCGAGCTGGCGATGGTGTACCGGCGCATGGAAGCGCGCGGCGAGATTCGCGGCGGCCGGTTCGTCGCGGGCATGGCCGGCGAGCAGTTCGGGCTGCCGAGTGCGGTGGAAGCGCTGCGCTCGGTCCGGCGCAATCGCGAAAACGCGGAGGAGTGGGTCATCATCAGCGCCGCCGATCCGCTGAACCTGGTCGGCATCATCACGCCGGAGGAACGCGTGCCCGCGCTGGCCGGCAACCGGATTCTGTTCCGCAACGGCGCGCCGGTCGCGGCCATGGTTGGCGGCGAAGCGCGCGCGTACCGGTCGGATCACGGCCTGTCGGACCACGAGCTTGCGTTGGCGCTCAAGCGGCGGCAGGTCGCGCCGCAGCTGCGGGCGTATCTGCGCTCGCCGGACAGTAAGGAGCGCTGGCTGAAGAAGCGGACTGCCCAGCCGGGCGCGCTCGACTAGCCGGGAGCAGGGGAGTATGGGAGTAGGGGAGTAGGGGAGCATGGGAGCATGGGAGCATGGGAGCATGGCCGCGCTTTCGTCGGAAGACTTGCCGGGATGACATGCCCGGCGTAACCATAAGTTCCGGCAGATACGTCCCCTTCTGCCTCTGTATTCACAGAGCCGGCGCCAAGCCGTAAACGGCCGCCTCGCGCATCATAAACTCGCCAGCTGTCGGCGAGGCTTCGCAGCAGCAGTTGATTTATCAATAAAGGACTCGAGTAGCCGCAGCAGGGGTGTGCCATCCGGACGCGTGTGCCGGATCGTGCGCGTGGCTGTGGGTGAGAGGGCCAGAGTGTAGGCGTCCTCGCCATTACGACGCAGTCAGCTATCGCTACGCCCTGATCATTAACGGAGTGTCGCTCTTCCCCAGCCGGAGAGGAGCGATAGTGGACGAACCAGCACGGCCGCGAAAGCTGCTGGAGCAGGTGAGCGACGGGTGCAGGGCCCGGCAGTTCAGTCGGCGCACGGAAGAGGCGTACATCGGCTGGATCCGGCGCTACGTGCTTTATCACGGCAAGCGCCATCCGAGGGAGCTGGGCGACGCCGAGATCGCCGCTTTTCTGACGCATCTCGCCACGGAATTGAAGGTCAGTCCGGCAACGCAGAACCAGGCGGCGAGCAGTCTGCTCTTCCTGTACCGTGAGGTGCTCGGAATGCCGGTCGCGGCGCCGGCCGGCGTGTTGCGGCCTGCAAAGCCGCGCCGTGTCCCGGTCGTGCTGACGCGCGACGAGGCTCGCGCAGTGCTCGGCGAGCTGCGAGGCACGCATCGGCTCGTTTGCAGTCTGCTGTACGGCTCCGGCCTGAGGCTGCTCGAGGCGCTGCGGCTGCGAGTCAAGGACGTGCAGCTCGATCGCGGCGAGCTGGTCGTACGCGCGGCGAAGGGTGGCGACGAACGCGTGACCATGCTGCCCGACGCCTTGCGCAGTGAGGTACGCCGGCAGCTCGAGCTGGTCGCGGAGCTGCATGCCCGCGATCTCGAAAAAGGCGGCGGCCGGGTCGACACGCCGCACGCGCTCCGGGTCAAATATCCCCGCATAGAGCTGGAGCTGTCGTGGCAATACGTGTTTCCCGCATCGCGCACGCACACCGACCCGCAAAGCGGGAAGGTCTACCGGCATCATCTGCACGAGACCGCGGTGCAGCGCGCGGTGGCGGAAGCGGTGCGGCGTGCCCGAATCAACAAACGGGCGAGCTGTCACACGTTCCGCCATTCCTTCGCGACGCACGTGCTCGATGACGGCTACGATATACGCACCGTGCAGGAGCTGCTCGGTCACAAGAGCGTGAACACGACGATGCTGTATACGCACGTGCTGAACCGCGGCGGCCGGGGTGTGCGGAGTCCGCTGGACCGGCGGTAGTGATGGCTGCCGGCCTTGCAGTGCAATACGCCGCGCCAAATTCAGCAACCGGCGGCGAGGGCCAGCTTGCTATCGTTTGCAGTGTTTGCTGGTGGCCAAGGCGCTGCGCGGCTGGTCCAAGTTTCGGCTGTGCAGGCTGTTGCAGGAAATGGCCGGGTGGTACGTATCAGCAGAGGCCTGCGATCGGACGCAGCGTACGTTGGCCATCGTAGATAGGGCGGTCTCGCTGTCTCGAGAACGCTAATATTGCGGTGCGAGCAGCAACCGCCTCAGATCGTATCACTCTACACTGAGTTAGCTCGCATTTTGAGAGCCGCCGGCGCACGCATTGGAATAGAGTGGATCTCGTGCGCCAGAAAGCTATACGTACATCCTGGACGCTGCTGCCCCGCGTGCGATGCGTGCTTGGCGCCTCCTGAACGCCGCCTGGATGGCGGCATTGAAAGGCACTCGTACCAATCGGATCAACGCTCACCCATTCGTCCTGATAGGCGGCAGAATGCGGAAGACTCGCCGGCGTTGTTTGATTCAACTGGAGTGGTTCGCTCCGGCGGGGTCATACCTTGAACGCCGCAGCTGCGTCGCGAGCGTGCTGCGCGCCGCGTGGGCGCTGTAGAACGTGCGTTCGGATTTCGATTTGCGATCGAGCTAACAAGCGGGTGCAGTTGACGCGGCGCGATATTGCTCGTGCATGCACTGCCCGCGTGGCGCCGCGCAACTGACCCTTGAAACGTTAG
>JBQTJO010000127.1:0-6850 GCA_052387015.1 Gemmatimonadota bacterium | reverse complement strand
ACGCCGTCCTTGACACGCGGCGCTACCCGCGTTGTCCCGTATCGCCCGAGAGGGCGGTTTTCTTTTTCACGGAGGAGAGCATGCCTGCGACAACGCGAGTAGCCCGGCAATTCAAGACGACGCTGCCCACACCGCGGCGGTTTCTGCACTGCGTCGCCTGCGGCACGATCAAGAAAGAGCGGCGACGCCGCGCGGCACAATCCCGAGGACCTCTTGCTCGCCGCGATCGCCTCCTGCCACATGCTGGCCTACCTGGCGCTGTGTGCGCGGGCCGGCGTGACGGTGGTGTCCTACGAGGACCACGCGAGCGGCATCCTGCTGATCGAGCGCGCCGGCAGCGGGCGCTTCCAGCAGGTGACGCTGCGTCCCGCCGTCGCCATTACGGCTGAGAGCGACGCCGCGCTTGCTCACGCGCTGCACGACCAAGCGCATCAGCAGTGCTTGATCGCGAGCTCGTGCAGCGTGCCGATCACCAACGAGCCAATCATAACACAACTCACCGGCAAGGAGACGCACGCATGAAGGATCTACAGATCAGGCTCGCCAATCGCGCCGGCGCGCTTGCAGGAATGGGCGAGGCGCTGGGCCGTGCCGGGGTGAGCATCGAAGGCGGCGGCGTGTTCGTGGTCAATGATGTGGGCGTGGCGCACTTCCTCTTTCAGGATGGCGAGGCGGCGCGGGCGGCGTTGCTGAAAGCGGGTATCAACGTCGTTGGAATGAGCGACGTCGTCACCTACCGCCTCGATCAGGCCCGCCCCGGCCAGCTGGGGCTGGTGATGCGGCGCCTCGCGCAGGCGGGTGTGAACGTTGAGGTGATGTACAGCGATCACGATCACCGGCTCATCCTGGTGGTGGACGATGCGGCCACGGCGCGTCAGGTGCTGGCCGGCGCCTGATCGGTCTCGGCGCGCGTGAGACGGTGCTCGATGCGCACAATCGCTTCGACCAGCACATCGAAGCGCCGGTCGAATGCGTCCAGGCGGCGATCGATTCGGTCGAAACGGCGGTCATGCTCCTCAAATTCTCGGTCGTGCGCGCCGAACCTGCGATCGTGCTCGTCAAAGTTCGATCATGCGCCTCGAGCCTGCGTTCAGCTCGTCGGCATCGGTGTGACACAAGAACAGATCGATGATCTCGTGGTCCGCTACCATAGCCGTCGTTTCCCCTCAGACCTGCGCCATGGCAGTGCGCTTCCATTCGTAGTAGCGCTGCACTTGCTTCGCATGCGGATGAGACGACATTGCGCAAAGCCGCTCCCAGGTGGTCTCGCGCAGGGTGTCCAGCCAAGCCCTCCGACTTAAATCACTGTTTGGATTGCGAACACGCTTGCATAGCGGGCCATCTGACATAGTCCATGGTCAGTCGTATCCCACGCCGAGCTCCTGAGCGTGCGCGACCATGTCGCTGAACGCTTGCTCCGCAGGCGCTTGCGACCGTGCTTTGTACGCCAGCACGTCGGACGTGCGGAGTCGGCGCCGCTTTCCAACCATCCTGAACGGGATCTCGCCAGCATTCAGAAGTAGAATCACATACGGCCGCGAGACATTCAGAAGGTCGGCAGCCTTCTGTGGTGATATGTCTTTCATTGATCGGGGCGACTCAGATGAAGAATGTCGGCGTTGTCCCAGAACGCATCATCCAGAATAGGCGCCGCGTCCGGGTCAGCCGCGATAGCCTGCTCGATGTCCGCGTCCGTTAGCGCGCCGACCCGATCCCAGTCGCTCCTGTCCTGCATGCGCGACAACTCGCTGCTCGTAGTTTGGAGCAACTTCCCCTGCGTCCTCGCTCGCCGCTTGCCGCTCATAACTGGTCCCCTCGACTCACCATTAAGCGCTCATGCCTGGCCGCGATCGATGAACCAACTCGCCGCGTGCGCGCGGCTTTGCCACGCCTCGTAAGCGGCACGTCCAGTTCCACCTTGTCGGCTACGACACGTGGTTTGATTCGGCCTCGTTCACCGCGCTCCAGGCGAATGATGCCGTAGCCCTCCATCGCTTTGAGTGTCCGCGACAGGTTCGACTTCGCCCGTCCAGTCATCTGAGCCAGCTCCTCAAGCGAGCCCGGCGCATGCTCGTCGATAACCCGCAGCAACTCGCGGTTGTTGGCGGATAGCAGCTTCGCAAAAGACTCCGTCGAGGTGAACCAGACCTTGGGCTCATCGCGCGCGACATGCTGCTCGCCGCGTGCGATACGCAGCGTTCGGGCCTTCATCTCGTCGTAGCTGGCAATCCCTACCTTCAGTGTAGTCACTGGATTACTCCTCTCTCGCGCAGAACGGCATCCACCGCCGTCCAGAAATCGGCCAGCAGGCTGGCGGCGTCCTGGTACTCGTAAGGCTTGACCGTCTTCAGCCGGTGCCGGTGGTCGTGCGGCTCGCCCCGATCGCGCCTTCCGACCGGATGCGCGTTGTCGAATCCGACCAACCGCTCGCCGTCCGGACCGTGAAGCGTGAGCGAATAGTCGAGACCGTGAGGCTTCTCGGCCGATACCGGCACCTGCGTCACCACGAACCGAACCCAGTACCTCCCTTCGGGATCGACAACCAGCACCGCCCCGTCGAGATCGAGAAGCGTGTCGAGGCTCGGGTCGCGCGGTTTTGTCACTCCTCTAAGTTATCATAGTGTGATAACCGATGCAACCATTCCGTGATCCGCAACTCCCAAGACAGCGGTAAGGCCAACAGGAGAAAAGAAGCAGGGTGCTCGTGCTCTCGCACGGGCGAAATCTCTGCTCCTGCGCTGTCGCTCGGATGGTCCGAGCACATTGCAGATGCATTTCCGGAGGTGACACATGGCAACAGTGCGATTCGTCAACGAACTGGGCGCGGAAGTGCTCGTCTCCGTCAAAGGCGACACCGCAAGTCAGGTGAGACGAGCGGTGCTTCACGCGCTACGCGAATACGGCCGCATGGGCTGGCGCGGCGACGTGCCGCGCGGCGGCTTCCGCTTCCCGCTTGCCAATGAATCTGATTTCGACTGGCGCCTGATTGGTGCGCGGCCCGGCACTGTGACGATCGATGGCGAAGAGCGGCAAGGCGTGTGGTATGCCGGCTACTTCTACACGCGGCGCGACCTGGAACCGAATCCGCGCATGAAGCTCGCCGCCGCGGTGAAGTACAGCCGCGGCGCGAAGAGCACCGATCCGCCGGATATCGTGGAAGAAGGGGATGGCTCATTCCGCTATGTGACGCTCGCTGTGTTTCGCGGCGACGGTCGGCGTCGCGAGGAATACGCTATGCCGTCGGCTGCCGTGGCGCCCCGCGCGGAGCGCGGGAAGCCTCCGTTCAACGGCGCCTCGGCGGGAGCTGCGGTACCATGAGCACGCCAATGCTGAAGCTCCACGAATACGTGGACGACCTGGAACAGGTTTTCGACTGGATCGCGGAGCACGGACTCGCTTCAGAATGGTTAAGGCGCTTGCGGCCATAGGCCGCGCGCTGAGCAATGAAGCACGCTCGAAGAGCAGATCGTCGCCGCGGGCGGTGAATTGCCACCCGAACTCGCCGAGCTGCTGGAGCGCGTCGAGGGCAACCTCACGGAGAAGGTGCGGCGCGTCGCGCTGGTCATCCTCAACCTGACCGCCAGCGCCAAGGCGGCACATGCTGAGGCCGAGCGCATTGCGGCGATGGCGCGCGGCTACGAACGGCAGACGGAGTCGCTGAAGCGGTATCTCATGTTCCAGCTGGAGCGCGCGGGAACCTCGCGGGTGGAGACTCCGACTGTGAAAGTGCGGATTCAGAAGAACACGCGTCCGAAGCTCCTCGATGTCTTCCTCGTCGATTTCGCTGAAGGCAGCGTATTCGAGCTCGTGACGACGTGCGGCGACCTCGTCGGCATCCGCGTGGATCGCTTCGATCATGCGGCTTTCGAGAAGCCGCTCGATGGCGGCCTGCTTCATGCCGCGAGCGGCAAGGCAGCGGCCGAACCGATCACCCAGCGCTTCGGCCCATCGAGCACGCGCTTCAGATAACTCGTGCCCTTCCTCTGCAGCGAACTCTGCAGCTTCTCGGGCGTGAAGCGCTTGACGTCTACGGGCCGTCCCAGCGTGATCTCAGCTTCCATGATCGCTTCCCCGAGGGAGCTCGCGTCGACGCCGTCGCCCAGAATGAAAAGGTCGACATCGCTGTCGGGCCGGGCCGTACTCTTTGCGACCGATCCGAAGAGAAAGGCCGCCTGAATCCCAGGCACCGAACGAAGCAGATCGCGCAATACGCCGGCGGGGTCCTCGAAGGTTCGGATCATCTCGGCGAACACCTTCCAGCCGGGGTGATCCGTGCGTTCATAGACGACTCTCTGCCCGTCTCCGATCGCGCTGATCATTCCGAGTGATTCCAGCTGGTCAAGCGCGTTGCTGAGCGACTGCCGTGACAGCTCGAGATGCATTTCCAACGCCCGGAAATGCAGGCGCTGGGAGGAATGCACAACGAAGTGCACGATCAAACGGCGCAGCGCATTTGAGGTAAGCAGCAGGTCGAGTGACATGTCCCGTCCGGATCCACCTGTTATAGCACTGGTCCACGTGTACGACGCTACACCATTGACGAGCTGGACCGATACGCTGAGATCTGCCGCGTCGCCAGCGTCATCCGCCCGTACGTCGAGTCGCTCGTGCTGTGACCATTATGTGAACACAGTCAAGAGCGCGGGCGGCCTCAACTCAGAGTTTGGTGACGGAAGCCCGCGACCATTTTCGTCACCGCGTCCGGATGGAGCGGCCCATACCTTGCTGTTCACCGTTTGGCGTAGTATGTTTTTGCCGTGATCCGATCGTGGCGCAATGCGGCGAGCCGGAAGGTCTGGGAGGGTCAGCATCCGAACCAGTTCCGTGGACTCGATTTCGACGCAGCCATCGATCTGCTGTTGGCATTGAATGTCGCGAGCATGCTTCAGGACATGAGTCCACTCAAGAGCGTCGGCTTGCACAAGCTCAAAGGCAAGCGACGAAATCAGTGGGCCATGACCGTGAATGAACGCTGGCGGATTTGTTTCGAATTTCGTAAAGGCGATGCATACAACGTTGAGATCGCCGACTACCACAAAGGATAAACGATGCCTCCGATTGTTCATCCCGGCCGGCTTTTGAAGCGGGAGCTTCAGGCGCGTGACCTGAGCGCAAACCGCCTGGCACTCGACATTGGTGTTCCTTCTGGGCGCATCACGGATATTCTGAACGGCCGCCGTTCCATCACCGCCGACACGGCCGTACGGTTGGGCCGCTACTTCGGCAACACGGCGCGGTTCTGGCTGGATCTGCAAAGTCAGTACGACATCGCAGTGGTCGAGCGCGAGCGCGGCGAGGAAATCAGTCGCCGCGTCCGACGCACGACCGCTGCATAGGGGGGAACCTCACGAAAGCCGGTAATTCGAGGCGTGCCGGCGCGCCGCCACGCGGAGCTTCACGGAGTAACTTCTCGCCCGCGTCAACCTCATAAGGCTTTATTCCTTGATTCGCCAGGACGCGCGATAGCTCCGTCGATCCCAGCCGGCGGCGGTGACCCAGAGCATCAGTTCCGTCGACGATTCCGCTGGCACGTCAATGGTCGTCTCCAGCTCGTTCGCCGGTCCGAGGAGTTCCCCTGTTCGATGCGATCGATCAGCAGATCACGATAAGCCTCAAGGCTCATTCACCCTCTCTGATGTACGCCAACCGTCGTACGTAGGCAACCCCACTCTCCCCTATACTGCCAGCCGGCGGGCCCGCACCACCCGCGCTGGGTAGGTCGAGGGCAACCTGACCGAAAAGGTGCGACGCGTCGCACTCGTGATTCTGAACCTGACCGCCAGTGCCAAAGCAGCGCACGCTGAAGCCGAGCGCATTGCGGCGATGGCGCGCAGCTACGAGCGGCAGACGGAGTCGCTGAAGCGGTATCTCATGTTCCAGCTGGAGCGCGCGGGAACCTCGCGGGTGGAGACTCCGACTGTGAAGGTGCGGATTCAGAAGAACACGCGTCCCTCCATTCGTCTTGTGTCCGCGGACATTCCTGAGCAGTTCCGTCGCGTGCGCGTCTGGTGAGGCCGAGCTTGCGCTCACGGACCTCGCTTTGTTTCGGTCGCGCTCCCTCTTGCGCATATACCGCACTGCGGTATATTGCGTGTATATGAAGAAGAGCAAGAAAATGGCGAAGGAGAAGAAGAGAATCACGGCCGATGAGTTCGATCGCAGGTTCGACGCGGGCGAGGACCTCGACGACTACGTGGATTGGTCGGAGTCGGCGCTCCCCGGCATCGCCGAACTTGCAGGGAAAGCGCGGGCCGTCACAGGGCTCTCGCAGGCTGCGTTCGCTGAACGGTACGGTATTCCGTTCTCCACGTTCCGCGACTGGGAGCAAGGCAAGCGGATGGCCGATGCGGCTGGCCGCAGTTACCTGCGCGTGATCGCGCAGCTCCCCGACGCCGTGGCGCGCGCCCTCGGACACGCCGCCTGACGCGGCCACGCTTTTCCTGCCGCGCATGACGTTGCGCGGCATTATCAACGCCAAGAGCAGGATTCGAGCGCCTCTTCAAGTGATGACGATCGGTCGGAACGATCCCTGCCCCTGCGGCAGCGGCAAGAAGTATAAGAAGTGTCATGGGGCCGCCGAGCCCGCAGCCGTCGTCTCGCCGGAGGTGGCGCGCGCGAACGCACTGAAGGCTCGCGACGTCGAACTCGGCGAGCGGCTCATGCGCTTTGCGCGCATGCGCTACGGTCCGCATTGGCTGCACGATGTCCTCGACTCGGAGGGTTTGCTCGACGATGCCGGCGTTGTGCCCGACGTCGAAATGCCGATCGTGATTCCGTGGCTGATGCATTGCCGGGTAGACGACGCTGGATCGACGCTGGCCGACGAATGGCGTCGCCAACTGCAACATCG
>JBQTJO010000126.1:0-18194 GCA_052387015.1 Gemmatimonadota bacterium | reverse complement strand
TTGCACAAGGTTTTTGGAGTGCGCGCAGGCGCTGATTGCGGGCCGCCGCGCGCTCGGAGCGTAAATCGGCGATGCGCACCTGACTGGTTACATAGCCGGAACTGCCGGCAAGTGCCAGCACGCCGACCGCCAGGATCACCAGCGCGATCACCAGCTCGACCAACGTGAATCCGTCCCGTGATCTTGTGCTCATTGCCTGGTCACCATACCAATCAGACCTACTTGCGCGCGGGCCCGCTCAGGGCCGCCCGTGAAGGTCACTGCAGTTCCCAAACCCGCGCTGCAGGTCTCGAGGGCGTAACCACGCGGCGAGTAGCAGACCACCACGCGAGCCTCAGTGCCCGTCGTCACATCCGCGCTGTATTCATTTGTGTAATGGAGATTTTCGAGCGTGTCGGTGCCGGCACGGATCCAGGCGCGATCAAGCGCGGGGTCGATTTCCAGATACACTTTCGTGCCGCGCTCCACGGCCAGCGACCGCGCGCGCGCCGCCAGCCAGACGTACGCGTCGCGAGCATTCGCGATCTGCTGCCGGGCCTGCATTTGGCCGAAGCGCGGAAGTGTGATGGTCAGCAGCACGCCGGCAATCGAGAGCACGATCAGCAGCTCGAGCAGCGTGAACCCGGCACGTGCCCCTGAATGCAACGCGGCACCTGCACGGCGGGCGGCCGCAAAGCGCCTGGCTTGGGGATCGCAGTATCTGGCCACAAAGATCTCAACTGTCCGAATACGTCGGACGCGGCGACTGGGAACGATAGCGACCCGCCAGCGGGCAACTGCCATGCCCGGCTGGCCCGTCCTGATCGACGCCGCGGTTTGGGTGGCTTAAAGTTGTTGTCGTGCGCCGAGTTGCACAAGGTTTTTGGAGTGCGCGCAGGCGCTGATTGCGGGCCGCCGCGCGCTCGGGCACAGCCGCGCCGGCGCTAGATTTTTTCGCTGCCCGGCACATTTGTTTTGCATGCGAGGAGGACAGGCGTCTGTTCTGGCTAGAACAGGAGCGACACGCAGTAGATGACCAGCCCGGCCAAGCCACCCACCACGGTGCCGTTGATGCGGATGAACTGCAGATCCCGGCCGACCGCCAGTTCGATGCGATTCGACGTCGCCTCCGCGTCCCAGCCGCGCACGGTGTCTTCGATCAGCTGCGCGACTTCATCCCGGAAGCGGTCCACGACCAAAGCGGCGACCTGCACGATCCAGTTGTCGATCTTCTCCAGCAGCTCGGGATCGGCGCGAACGGTTTCGCCGAGGCGGCTGAGCGCGCGCTCGATCGCATCGGGCGTCAGCCGCTCCGGCTGCTCCGCGCGCCGGATCAGGCCGTCGCGCACGTCCACCCAGAGCGAGCCCGAGAAGCGGCGCATTGCATCGGCATCGAGCAGCTCGTGCTTCAGCGTCTCCGCTTTCTGGATCACGGCCGGTGAGTGGTGCAGCTCGTCGATGAAGCCGGCCAGCGCCTCGTCGAAACGATCGCGCAGCGGATGCTCGGGATTGTCTCGAATGTCGGCCAGCGTGCGGTCGATCGCGCCGACGATTTTCTCGTAGATCTTCTGTTCGACCGGATCCGGCAGCCACCACGGACTTTCTTCCTGGATGCGATCGCGGATGAGCTGCCGATTCTCGGCGACGCCGCGCGCCATCAGCTTGATGGCCTGATCGAACAGCTCCTGGTGCCGGTTGTCGGCGGTCAGCAGGCCGAGCAGCTTGCCGAGCAGCGGCGCGACCGGCGTGGCTTCCGCCTTCCGCACCACCGTCGAATGGATCAGCTCCTCCACATCTTCATCCCGCAACGTCCGCGCGCCGGCCGCGAGTGCGCTGCCGATGTGACGCGAGACCGTGCGCGCGTTTTCCGGCTGGCTGATCCAGTCCGCGAGGTACTCGGTGACACGGGCCGCGCGCAGACGCCGCGCGATGTTGTCGGGATTGAGAAAGTTCTTCTGCACGAAATGTCCGATGCTGCGCCCGACCCGGTCCTTGCGGCTGGGCACAATCGCGGTGTGCGGAATCGGCATGCCGAGCGGGTGACGGAAGAGGGCGGTGACCGCAAACCAGTCGGCCAGTCCGCCGACCATGGCGGCCTCCGCGGTCACGCGCACGAACACCAGCCACGGGAAACTGGGCTCGAGCAGACGTGCGCCTATAAAGACGACGGCCGCACCGAGCAGCATGCCAGTCGCAATGCGGCGCATGCGCGTCAGCTCCGCGCGCCGGACTTCGTCGCTCTTGGGCGGCGGGTTAGGGATCGGAGCAGTCACGCTGATAGCCACACATCGGACACATCATTCGGCAGTGCCGCTCGAGCATGAAACTGCCGCACAGATCGCATTTCGGCTTCACGATCGACTGCAGCAACTCGTCCTGGACCGGCTTTCTCTCGCGCTCCGGCTTCGGAACGTCCGGCTTGTCAGCCATGGAATCTTCCTGCCGTGAACGGCCGCAGATCCAACTCGGATCGGCCATCACAGACGCTGTCCGCCAACAGATCCGCCGTCACGGGCGCGAGCAGGATGCCGTTGCGGAAGTGGCCGGTCGCGTAGAAGACGCCCGGCGCGCGCGGATCCTCGCCCAGAATCGGCAGCTCGTCCGCCGTTCCCGGCCGCAGCCCCGCCCAGGTCTCTACGACCGCGGCAGCGGCCAGTTGCGGAACCGCGCGCAATGCCGCGGCCAGCAGGTTCGAGATGCCGGCCGCGGTCGTGCGCACCTCGAAGCCCGCGCGCTCGGCCGTCGAGCCGACCAGCACGCGACCGTCGCTGCGCGGCACGATGTAGCAATCCGCGCTCATGACAATATGTGAGAGGACGCGCGGCACCGCTTCCAGTGCGACCATCTGTCCGCGCACCGGAAACACCGGCAGCAGCTGCGGCAGCCCGCGGATGCTGCTGCTCCAGGCGCCGGCACAGATGACGACCGCGTCCGCTTCGATGCGCTCGCCGGTCGAGAGATAGACCGCCTCGAAGCCGTTTCGGCTGCACAGCACTTCGCGCACGGATGAGCCGATCGTGAACTGTGCGCCGCACTCACTCGCGGCCACCCAAGCCGCGCGCGCGAGCTTGCGCGGGTCGACCGAACCATCGTTCGTCGAAATCAGCGCACTGTGCACGTCGCCTGCGATTCCGGGTTCGAGCGAGCGTGCATCGGCTGCATCCAGCAGGCGCACACTGTCGGGCAGAGCCGAGCCGTAATGCGCGTGCAGCCGGGCCAGCTCGCTCTCGGAAAACGCGATGTCGATCTTGCCGGTGAGCTGCAGCTCCGGATCGATGCCGGAATGTTCGTGCAGCTGCTGCACGAAAGCCGGATAGCGTTCGAGGCTCGCATCTGCCAGCCGGCGAAACGCGTCGCTCGGCGCCTCGAACAGCGGCGCGAGCATGCCCGCGGCCGCCCAGCTCGCCGCCATGCCCGGTCGCGCCGATTCGATCACGTGCACCTGCGCGCCGCGCGCGGCCAGCCGCCATGCGACGGCGCAACCGATCAAGCCGCCGCCCGCAATGATGACGCGCTTACTCATCGAGTTTCTGACGCAGGTACTCGCGCGACAGCTCGACGTAATGCTGAGCGCTGTCCTTGACCCACGCCGCGGACTCGCCTTTCAGCTCCGTGCGCACCGTGGCGGGCGCGCCCGCTACCAGCGTGCGGGGCGGCACGTTCATGCCGGCCGGCACGACGCTCGACGCGGCGATCAGCGCGCCCTCGCCGATTACGACGCCGTGCAGCAGTACCGCGTTCATGCCGATCAAGGCACCCGCGCCGATCTCCACGCTCTCGAAAATCGCGCCGTGGCCGACCGTCACGTCATCACCGACCAGCGTCGGTCCGCGTGCGCTCACGTGCAACACGCAATTGTCCTGGATGCTGGTGCGCGCACCGATACGAATGCCGTGTTCCGGATGATCGCCGCGCAGCACGGCACCGAACCAGATGCTGGACTCCGCTCCGACTTCGACGTCGCCGATCAGGACCGCGGTGGGCGCGAGGAACGCCGTCGGATGAATACGCGGCGTCCTGCCGTTGAAAGAAAGAATGAGCGCCATGGAGCGTGTCTGGGATAATCCGCGCGCGGCCTGTGGCCGCAAGCGCCTTTCATGGGCTGAAGCGACTATTCGCCGGACAGAATCGCGGCGTAGCGCTCCGCGTCGATGTTGCCGCCCGTGATGACCACCACGGCCGGGCCGTCCAGCTTCAGCACGCTCTCTGTAATGGCCGCGACCGGCGTCCCGGCCGCATCCTCCGCGATCACGCCGTCGCGGTTGTAGAGCTCGCGAATCGTCGCCGGAATCGCGCTATCCGCGACCTGTGCGTCGTCGTACGTGGGATACTCCTGATTCAGCCTCGCGCCGAACGACTTGATGCGCGCCTTCGTCGTCTCCGGCGCGTCGCTCGGCACGAATATGGTCGCCTGCGTGCCGACTTCACGCGCCGCCAGCGCTACGGCCTGCCCGTGATTGCCCGCCGACGCGGTGACCAGACCGCGCGCGCGCTGCGCCGGAGCCAGGGCCGCGACTGCGTTGTAGGCGCCGCGCATTTTGAAGGAGCGTGTGCGCTGCCAGCACTCCAGCTTGAGATAGACGTCATGGCCGACCTGCTCGCTCAGCCAAAGCGACCGCTCGAGCGGCGTGCGGCGCGCCACGCCCATAATGCGGCGGCGTGCTTCGTAGATCTCGGTCAGCGTAGGGCCCAGCTCATCAGGCTGTGCGCGCTGCACCGAAGCATGGGATGCCATTGCCGTCATGCCTTCTCCGCCTGTGGTTCGCGCTCGTGTGTGCGCGTCAGATGCGCGCGCACGAGCTGAGTCTCGCTGGCCGCGAGGACTTCGATGATCACACCATCGCGCTCGAGCACTTCACCGGTTTCCGGCACCCGCCCCAGCTCCTCGAAAAGATAGCCGTTCAGCGTGCGGTGCTCGAGCTGCGGGAATGCCGTGTTGAATATGTGGTTGATCTCGCGCAAGTCGACGTCGCCGCTCGTGATGATCTCGTTGCGCGCCACGCGCGTGATCAGCTCGTGGACGACGTCCTTCTCGTCCGAGATCTCGCCCACCAGCTCCTCGAGCACGTCCTCCAGCGTGACCAGACCGTCGGTGCCGCCGTATTCGTCCATGACCAGCGCGAGGTGAATACGACGAGTCTGGAATTCGCGCAACAGCGTTCGTACCGGGACCGAGCCGGGCACGATCAGCGGCTCGCGCGCGAGGTCGCGCAGTGGCACGTCGCGCATGCCCGAGATCAGCGACTGATACGCATCGCGAATGTAGAGCACGCCGCTGATGTCGTCGATGTTCTCGCGATAGACCGGCACGCGCGAGTAGCGGATGGTGCCGAGCTGCGGGGCGATCTGCGCGAGCGTCAGGCTGTCCTCGAGCGCGAAGATGTCCACGCGTGGCGTCATGATGTTCCACGCCTTGATCTCCTCCAGCTGCGCTGCGCGCTGGATGAGCTGGCGCTGATGCTCTTCGGCCGGAGCGGCTACCGCGGAGGCGGAGGCGGAGGCGGAGGCGGGTGCGTGCCTGTGCAACAGCCGGCGGATCAGGCGCAGCACCAAGTAAAACTCGCTTCAGGCTGTGAAAGGCGCTTGCAGCCACCGGCTGCGCGCGGGTGGTTCAGGGGCGCTCGGTCCATTTCCTGCTGAGCTGAATCAGCTCGTCGACTACGTCGTCGCTGGTACGACCTTCGGCTTCCGCCTGGAAATTCGTGACCACGCGGTGGCGCAGCACCGCCGGGGCGACCGCTCGCACGTCGTCGTAATTGGGAACCCCACGGCCGTGCATCGCGGCGCGCGCTTTGGCGCCCAGCACCAGGTACTGCGACGCGCGCGGACCGGCACCCCAGCTCGTGTACTTGCGAATCAGCTCGGGCGCGTCCGCATCTTCGGGGCGCGTCGAGCGCGCGAGCCGCACCGCATACGACACCATCGATGGCGCGGCCGGCACGCGCCGGACCAGCTGCTGCAGATCGACCAGCTCCTGGGCCGAGAGCACGTGCGAGATGCGCGGTTGCGCCGCGCCGGTCGTCTCCATCGCGATGCGCTCTTCCTCTTCGCGGCCCGGATAGCCGATGCGCAGCTCCAGCATGAAACGGTCGAGCTGCGCTTCCGGCAGCGGATAGGTGCCCTCCTGCTCGATCGGATTCTGGGTGGCCAGCACGAAGAACGGCCGCTCCAGCCGCATGGTCTGCCCTGCGGCCGTGACCGCGCGCTCCTGCATCGCCTGGAGCAGAGCGGCCTGCGTTTTGGGTGGCGTGCGGTTGATCTCGTCCGCGAGCAGAATGTTCGAGAAGATCGGGCCGTGCACGAAGCGGAAGACGCGCTTGCCGGTCGCGCGATCCTCTTCCAGCACCTCGGTGCCCGTGATGTCGCTCGGCATGAGGTCCGGTGTGAACTGGATGCGTCGGAAATTCAGGTCGAGCGCCTCGGCCAGCGTCGAAATCAACAGCGTCTTGGCCAGACCGGGCACGCCCACCAGCAGCACGTGACCGTCCGCGAGCAGGGCGGTCAGCAGGCCTTCGACGATCGCGTGCTGGCCCACCACGCGTCGCGCAATCTCCGTCTCCAGCGCGCGCCGCGCCTCGACCAGACGTTCCAGGAGCGCGACATCCCGGTCCTCGGCGCCGGCCGTGTGCGCTGCTCTCGCTTCCATCAGACCCTACC
Source organism: Gemmatimonadota bacterium (assembly GCA_052387015.1). Taxonomy (GTDB): domain Bacteria; phylum Gemmatimonadota; class Gemmatimonadetes; order Longimicrobiales; family RSA9; genus CBJLQC01. The sequence continues at coordinate 11,558 of JBQTJO010000126.1, read as the reverse complement.
TCGCTATCTCGAATTCCGCCCGCTGCTCGATCGGCTGGTTGCGGGCGACCACGCGTCCAACGGCAACGAACGCGCCGGTGCGCCCCTGCGGCGCCCAGCTCGCGCGGTACACGCGCGAAGCGCCGGCCGGAATGGTTTCACTGCCCAGCGCCTGACCGAACATCTGGTCAGCCGACCACTGCCACACTTTGGCGCCGGCGGGCGTGCGAACCTCGAAATCGTAGCGCTGGCTCGTATTAAACTCCAGCACCAGGGGCTGAGTGCCCGCATTGGTGAGATGAAGCGCGAACCGCACGCTGTCGCGGCCAACGTCGACCTCGAGGGAGATGGGGATTTCGCTCACGTCACTGGTCGCGGATTCATCGCGCTGAGCTGCGCTGCTGCAGGCGACCAGGAGCAGGATCGCACAGCGGGCGAGAGAGCTACGCATAGGGGTAGCATAGGCGCTTGCGAAAAATTTCACAAGGCGCTAAGATCAGCGGCCTTTGTCCGGAATTATTCTTGGAACGAGACGGAAAGAGAGCGCCCCGGGTCGAGATCTCGAGATATCTCGGGTACGGTTTGACGTGGGCGCTCAGCACGCTCCTTTTTCTCTGGCTGGGCACCAAGGCGGATGCCTGGCTGGGAACGAAGCCGGCGCTGACCCTGATCGGAGCATTCGTGGGCGCAGCAGCGGGCTTCTACTATATGTACCGGCGGCTGATCGCTGAGCAGCACCGCGACCGCCGCCGCAAGCAGGATGACCAGCTTTAAAGCCTGGGCGTTCTACGCGCTTGCGGCCGCGGGGGTGGTGGCGGTCGCGGGCGCAAGCGCGGTGGCGGCCGGAATCGAGGGGCCCGCGCTGTGGGTCGGGGGCGCCATCGCGTACGTCGTTCAGCTGGTCGCGTTCGCTCTGCTGGTGCTGGTGCGCAAGCAGCCGCAGCTTTTCATGATGGCTTGGCTGGCGGGCATGCTGTTTCGTTTCGGGGCGCTGGGCGCGTGCGCTTTCTGGCTGAGCCGTCGCGGCACGCTGCCGCAGAGCACGACGCTGCTGAGTCTGGTCGGTTTTTTGTTCCTGTTGCTGTTGCTCGAACCCTTGTTTTTGCGTCATGGCAGACACGACCGAACAGTTTGACATAAAAGAGATGATCCTGCACCACCTGGCGGACTCCAACGAGTGGGCGAGTCCGTTCGGGGTGGTTCATCTGCCGCAGTTCGAGCCGGTCCACCTGGGACCGATCGCGCTCGATTTTTCGATCACCAAACACGTGCTGTTCATGATGCTGGCGGCGGTCATCACGCTGCTGGTCATGCTGCACGCCGCTTCGAAGGCGAAGCGCGAGCACGCGGCGGGCGCGGAGCGGGGCCCGAAAGGCACGACCAACGTGGTCGAGGCCATCGTCCTGTTCATCCGCGATGAAGTGGTCATGCGCAACATCGGTCACGGCGGCGAGAAGTTCGCGCCCTATATCGTGACCGTTTTCTTCTTCATCCTGTTCTCGAACATGCTGGGGCTGGTGCCGTGGGGCGCGAGCCCGACCGGCAACATCTCGGTCACGGCGGCGCTCGCGGTGATGACCTTCATCGTGGTCGAGATTGCGGGCATGCGCGCGCTCGGCTTCAAGGGCTACGCGAAGACCATTTTCTTCGTGCCGCACGGCATGAACCCGTTCATGGCGGGCATCATGCTGCTGATCATGACGCCGGTCGAGTTTCTCGGGAAGCTGACCAAGCCGTTCGCGCTCGCGATCCGGTTGTACGCGAACATGACGGCCGGCCACGCGGTCGTGCTCGCGCTGACCGGCCTGGCCGTCATGGCTTCGCTGGTGGGCGCGAAGTTCATCGGTATCGCGATCGCGCCCATTGCGATGGCGACCGCGATCATGCTGCTGGAGATCTTCGTCGCGCTGCTGCAGGCGTACATATTCGCGATGCTGAGCGCGGTGTTCATCGGCTTGATCCGGCACGCGCACTGAGGCGGAGGCGGAGGCGGAGGCGGAGGCGGAGGCGGAGGCGGGAAGGATTTGGCACGGCAAGCGGATCTGTCGATAGGGTGATCCGCAATTCGGAAGCAACTGCTCAGCGCTTCCGTCTCAAAGTAGCGGGCGTAATCCCGCGAATCCGGAGCGCGCGGAGATCGTGGGAGAACGAGGCAACGCCTCCGCATCCGCCTCCGCCTCCGCGAAAAAACGCGCCGAACAGTACGGGGCTGCAAACGCGTTTGAGAGCACGCACAACTGACCCCGTCACAAACCTGAGGGTTTTCATACAATGGCACTCCCGATTTTCGGATTGCTGCAGGAAGCGGCCGTTGCGGCCGGCAACAACGAAGGCCTCTCGATGCTGGGCAAGGGCTTCGGCGCGGGTCTGACGGTCATCGGCGCGGGTCTGGGCATCGGCCGCATCGGCGGCTCGATGACCGAGAGCATGGCGCGTCAGCCGGAGCTGGCGGGCACGGTGCAGACGGGCGCCATCATCCTGGCGGCGCTGATCGAAGGCGTGGCGCTGTTCGCGCTGGTCATCGCGTTCCTGATCTAGCGGAGGCGGCAGCGGCGGCGGATGCGGATGTGCGGCGAGCCCGCAGCCGCCTCCGCCTCCGCACCCGGCAAATTGGATGAATTTCATATCGTTGATTCTGCAGCACGAAGCCGCGGCCGAAGGGCCGGGCGTTTTCAATCTGGCGGCGAACGTCTCGTTCTGGACCGTCATCATTTTCGTGCTGCTGCTGCTTATTCTCGCGAAGTACGCGTTCCCGCCGATTCTCGGCTACGCGGCAGCGCGCGAGCAGCGCATCCAGGATGCGCTCGACGCGGCGCGGCGCGACCGCGAAGAAGCGCAGAAGCAGCTGGACGAGCAGCGCCAGGCCCTGCTGCACGCGCGCGACGAGGCGCAACAGGTCGTCGGCGACGCGCAGAAGGCGGCCGAGCGCGTGCGGCGCGACATGCTGGACAAGGCGCGTGCCGAGCAGGAGGAGATCCTGGCGCGCGCGAAGTCCGAGATCGAAGCCGAGCGTGCGCGTGCGGTCGACTCGCTCCGCAAGGAAGCGGTCGAGCTCGCCATCGCCGCGGCCTCGAAGCTGGTCGAGAAGAAACTGGACACGCAGGAAGACCGTCGCGTGGTGACGGAGTTCCTGGCGAGCATCGAAGGCAGCAAAGTCTAGGAATGGAGTCGAACACGATCGCGCGCAGCTACGCGGAAGGCGTCTACGCGCTGGCCGAGAAGCACGGGATTCACGACGAGTTCCTGCGCGCGTTCGCCGCACTGGACGTGATTCTGAGCGAGCGCATGGCGCGTGTCTTCCTGGAATCGCCCAGGATCGACGCGCCGCTCAAGAAGCAGGTGCTGCGCGCCGCGCTGAGCGATCGCGTGCAGCCGCTGTTCCTGAATTTCGTGCTGCTGGTGCTGGACAAGCGCCGGCAGCGCCTGTACGGCGCGATCGCGCACGAGTACCGCGCGCTGGTCGACGAAGCGGCCGGCCGCCTGCACGTGCAGGTCACGGTCGCGCGCGATCCTTCGCCCGAAATGGAAGCGGACATCCGCGCGCGCCTGTCGGAGATTTTCGGCAAGACCGTGATAGCGCACGTCTCGGTCGACGAAAAAATCCTGGGCGGTATCGTGGTGCGCCACGGCGACCGCGTGATCGACGGCTCGCTGCGCCGCCGGCTGATCGGGCTGCGCCGCTGGCTGCTTGCGAGAACCTGATTTTACCTGAACACATAGAGAGTTATGGCCACTACCGAGCATCTGCGCGCAAGCGAGATCAAGGACGTACTCCTCAAGGAGATCGAGCAGTACCGCGAGGAGCTACAGGTCGAAGAAGTCGGCACCGTGCTCGAGGTGAAGGACGGCGTCGCGCGCATTTACGGACTCTCGCACGCGATGGCGAGCGAGATGCTCGAGATCACGTCGGGCGAGACCGGTGAAAGCATTACCGCCCTCGCGCTGAACCTCGAAGAGGACAACATCGGCGCGGTCGTCATGGGCGACTGGACCACGCTGCACGAGGGCGACGCCGTGCGCCGCACCGGCCGCGTGCTCGACATTCCGGTCGGCGCCGGCTACGTCGGCCGCGTGGTCGACGCGCTCGGCAACCCGATCGACGGCAAAGGCCCGATCCAGAGCGACGGCCGCCGCTTCATCGACATCGTCGCGCCCGGCATCGTGCTGCGGCAGCCCGTGAAGGAGCCGCTGCAGACCGGTCTCAAGGCGATCGACTCGATGATTCCGATCGGCCGCGGCCAGCGCGAGCTGATCATCGGCGACCGCGGCACCGGCAAGAGCGCGGTCGCCATCGACACGATCATCAACCAGAAGGGTGGCGACGTCATCTGCGTCTACTGCGCGATCGGCCAGCGCGCGGGCAAGGTCGCCAGCGTCATCGAGCAGCTGCGCGAAGCGGGCGCGCTGGACTACACGATCGTGGTGGCCGCCAACGCGTCCGATCCGGCGCCCATGCAGTACAGCGCGCCCTATTCGGCGACGGCGCTGGCCGAGTACTTCATGTGGCAGGGCAAGCACACGCTGGTCATTTACGACGACCTCTCGAAGCAGGCGACCGCGTATCGCCAGATCTCGCTGGTGCTGCGCCGTCCGCCGGGGCGCGAGGCGTATCCGGGCGACGTGTTCTACCTGCACTCGCGCCTGCTCGAGCGGGCCGCGAAGCTGAGCGACGAGCAGGGCGGCGGCTCGCTGACCGCGCTGCCGATCATCGAGACGCAGGCCGGCGACGTGTCGGCCTACATTCCGACCAACGTGATCTCGATCACGGACGGTCAGATCTTCCTCGAGTCCGATCTCTTCTACGCGGGTGTGCGTCCCGCGGTGAACGTCGGTATTTCGGTTTCGCGCGTGGGCGGCAGCGCGCAGATCAAGGCGATGCGCTCGGTCGCGGGCCGCCTGCGCCTCGACCTCGCGCAGTACCGCGAGCTGGAGGCGTTCGCGCAGTTCGGCTCCGAGCTGGACGCGGCGACGCAGAAGCAGCTCGCGCGCGGCGCGCGCACGGTCGAGATCCTGAAGCAGCCGCAGTACGCGCCCATGCCGGTCGAGCATCAGGTCATGATCATCTACGCGGTGACCAACGGTCACCTGGATGACGTGCCGGTCGAGCGCATCCGCGAATGGGAGAGCGGCTTCCACGAGTACATGCGCATGCAGCAGCCGGAGGCCGGCGCCGCGATTCGCGGCACCAGGCAGATCGGCAAGGAAGACGTCGAGCCGAAGCTGGTCGCCGCGATCGAGGCCTTCAAGCAGACCTTTGCCGCGCAGCAGCAGCGCGGTCAAGCAGCCGACTGAGCGATGGCCAAGACTCGCGAGCTGAAGCGTCGCATCCGGTCGATCCGGAAGACGCGCCAGATCACCAGGACCATGGAGATGGTCTCGACCTCGAAGCTGAAGCGTGCGTCGGACCGCGTGCATGCCGCGCGCCCCTACGCGCAGCGGCTCATGGACGTGATCGGCCGGCTAATGGCTCCCGAGCTGCGCGAGCGCTACCCGCTGCTGCGCAGCCCGGCGAAGGTCAACCGCGCTGCCGTCGTGCTGATCACGTCGAACCGCGGCATGGCGGGCGCGTTCAACGTCAATCTGATTCGTGAGGCGCGGCGGCTGAGCGAGCGGCTGCGCTCGAATGGCGTGGACGTCGAGCTGCACGGCGTCGGCCGCAAAGGCATCGCCTTCTTCCGCTTCCTCAAGCAACCGCTGGCGAGCGCCCGCACCGACATCACCGATCGGCCCAGCGTCGAAGACGCGATGTCCGTGATCGAGCCGCTGCGCGACCGCTTCGAGCGCGGCGAGCTGGACGAAGTCTACATCGTGTACGCGCAGTTCAGGTCGGCGCTGTCGACGCCGCCGGGCGTCGTCAAAGTTCTGCCGGTCGAGCCAGCGAAGGCCGAGAGCGCGGGCGCGCACGAAGGTGAGCGCACGAGATGGGTGCACAACTACATTTTGTCCCCTTCGGCGGATGAGATTCTGAATCGGCTGTTGCCGCTGTACATCCGCAACGCGATGTATCGCGCGCTGGTCGAGACGGCGGCGGCCGAGCACGGTGCCCGCCGCACCGCGATGAAGAGCGCAACCGATAACGCGGGCGAAATACTGGACCTTCTGAATCGTACGTACAACCGCGCCCGTCAGGCGCAGATCACACAGGAAATAGCCGAAATCGTCGGCGGCGCCGCGGCACTGGAATAGAGAGAACTACATGGCAACCGTTACAGCAAATCGCACCACAGGCAGAGTCGTTCAGGTCATTGGTCCCGTCCTCGACGTCGAATTCGCTGCCGACAGCGTGCCGGAGATCAACAGCGCGCTCGAGATCAAGGCGAAGGGACAGGAGGCCGCGCCCGACATCGATCTCGTAGTCGAAGTGCAGCAGCACATCGGCCGCGGCCAGGTGCGCGCGGTCGCGATGTCGTCCACCGACGGCGTGATCCGCGGCATGGAAGTGCGCGATACGGGCGCGCCGATCTCGGTGCCTGTGGGCGACGCTGCACTCGGCCGCATCATCAACGTGCTCGGCAATCCGGTCGATCAGCGCGGCGAGATCCCCGCGAACACGGAGCGCTGGCCGATCCATCGGGCCGCGCCGAAATTCACGCAACTCGAGCCGAAGACCGAAATCTTCGAGACCGGCATCAAAGTCATCGACCTGATCGCGCCTTACGTGAAGGGCGGCAAGACCGGCCTGTTCGGCGGCGCCGGCGTCGGCAAGACGGTCGTGATCATGGAGCTCATCAACAACATCGCGCAGGAGCACGGCGGCAAGTCGGTCTTCTGCGGCGTGGGTGAGCGCACGCGCGAAGGCAACGATCTCTATCTCGAGATGAGCGAGTCGGGCGTCATCGACTCGACCGCGCTCGTCTACGGTCAGATGAACGAGCCGCCGGGGGCGCGCCAGCGCGTCGGTCTGTCCGGCCTCACCATCGCGGAATACTTCCGCGACGTCGAAAAGCAGGACGTGCTGCTCTTCATCGACAACATCTTCCGCTTCACGCAGGCCGGCTCGGAAGTGTCGGCGCTGCTCGGCCGCATGCCGTCGGCCGTGGGTTACCAGCCGACGCTCGGCACCGAGATGGGCGAGCTGCAGGAGCGCATCACCTCGACGCGCGACGGCTCGATCACTTCGGTGCAGGCCATTTACGTGCCGGCCGACGACCTGACCGACCCGGCGCCGGCGACCGCGTTCGCGCACCTCGATGCTACCACCGTCCTGACCCGTGCACTGACCGAGATCGGTATCTATCCGGCGGTCGATCCGCTGGATTCGACGTCGCGCATTCTGGATCCGCAGTACATCGGCGAGCGTCACTACAAGGTCGCAACCGAAGTACAGCGCATTCTCCAGCGCTACAAGGAGCTGCAGGACATCATCGCGATTCTCGGCATGGACGAGCTGTCCGAGGACGACACGATCCTGGTCGGCCGCGCGCGCCGCATCCAGCGCTTCCTGTCGCAGCCCTTCCACGTGGCCGAACAGTTCACCGGCATCAAAGGCCGCTACGTCAAGCTCGAGGACACGGTCGAATCGTTCGAGCGCGTCGTGTCCGGCGAGTTCGACCATCTGCCGGAGCAGGCGTTCTATATGCGCGGCGGCATCGCCGACGTGATCGAGGAAGCCAGGAAGCAGGGCTGGATGTAATGAAGGTCTCGGTCATTTCTCCGGAACGGACGATCTTCGAAGGCGAGGCCGAGTCGGTCGTGGTGCCTGCATGGGATGGCCAGCTCGGCGTCATGCGCGGCCACGCGCCCATGCTCGTCCTGCTCGGCCAGGGCGAGCTGCGCGTCAGCAGCGCGGGCGCCGATCAGCGCTTCCAGATCAGCGGCGGCTTCATGCAGGTCGCCGACGACGTCGTCACCATCCTGAGCGAGCACGCGGCCTAGAAAGCGTGTACAATTCTTGCAAATCCCCCGCGGCTGTCATACGCCACGGGGGATTTTTTTATGATGCTACGCTCATTGTCAGTCGCGCTGATCGGCCTGCCACTGTTCGCGAGCGCGGCAGCCGCGCAGGTCGGCTGGGACGCGCCCACCTTCTTCAGCCCGCGTCCGATGGACGACGTCGGCATCTACGTCTTCAAGACCAACGCCGACGCGCTCGACGATCCGACCGGCCTGAAGCTGATCTGGCGGCAGAGCGGCAACCTGAACCTGGGCGTGCATGCCGGCACGGGTGACCTCGATGATGCCGGCGACGCGATCCTGCTGGGCGCGGAGCTGTATGGGCCGCTGTCCAGCATGAGCGCCTCCACCGGGCTGTTCATCTCCTGGGGTCTCGGCGCCGGTGCGGTCTTCGGTGACGATTACATCGATCTCAGCATCCCGCTGGGCGTCAGCATCGGCCTGAACCTCGGCAGCGGCGGCTTTTCGATACTGCCCTACGTGCACCCGCGTGTGTCCTTCGATGTCTCTTCCTTCGATGACCGGTTCGGTAACGAGCACACCGACACCAACATCGGCCTGGAAATCGATGTCGGCGTCGATCTGAATCTGGGTGAGCGGCTCATTCTTCGGGGTGGCGGCTCCTTCGGCGACCGCGAGGCTTTCGGCGCCGGGCTGGCATTGCGCATTCCGCGGCCGGTCGTGGTGAGGTAATTTCGTTAGGTGCGAATTGACCTGCACATCCATTCCACGGCGAGTGACGGCAGTCTCTCGCCGAGCGCACTCATGTGGGCCGCCCGCTCGGGCAGCCTCGATGTGGTCGCGCTCACCGACCATGACACGTGCAGCGGCCTCGCGGAGGCGCTCGCCTCGCTGCCCGAACACCTGCACCTGATCCCCGGCATCGAGCTTTCGACCACGCTCGACGGCGCCGACCTCCACATTCTCGGCTATTTCATCGATCACACGCAGGACGCGCTCGTGCGCCACGCGCGCGAGGCCGCCGAGCGGCGCGCGGATCGTGTCCGGCACATGATCGAGAAGCTGAAGAGCTACAACATGCACCTGGAGTTCGACGACATCGTGGCGGATGCGGGCGGTGGGAACGGCGTTCTCGGCCGGCCGCACGTCGCGCGCGCGCTTCAGCGTAGAGGTTACGTGCAGACCATCGGCGAAGCGTTCGACCGTTTCCTCGGCGACGCGGGACCGTGTTTTCTGCCCACCGAGCTGCTGCACCCACGTGCTGCGATCGAGCTGATTCACGCGGCGGGCGGCGTCGCGCTGTGGGCGCACCCGCGGCCCGATGTGTTCACGCGCATGCTGCCGCAGCTGATGCAGTGGGGAATCCGCGGCCTCGAATGCATACGCCCGCGCATTCAGGCGAGCGAAATTCAGCTGCTGGAGGAGACTGCAAAGCAGCACGGCCTCCTGATCTCCGGCGGTTCGGACTGGCACGGCACCTGGCACGGCAAGCTGGGAGATTTCTTCGTCAAACCTGATGAGATCGAGGAGCTCCTTCAGGTCGGCGGCATGTAACGGAACGGACGTTCACGTGCACGTTCACGCTCACGTGTACGTGGACGCACTGGCTCAAACGCCTAAAGCCGCAGGAGAAGCCCCGCACACGTATACGTGAACGTGAACGTAAACGTGAACGTCCGTTAAAGAGCCTGCAATACAGCCCCCTTCAGATAAATGCTCTCAGGGATCTGCACGATCTCGGGGTGATCGAGCGCCTGACCTCGCGTTTCGACCCATCTCATCTGTCTTCCGGAGTCCGCGGCCGCGTCCTCCAGCATCTCGCGAAACATGACCGCGTTCACGTGGAACGAGCAGCTGAACGAACAGAGATAGCCGCCCGGCGTCAATAACCGCATCGCGCGGAGATTGATCTCCTTGTAGCCGCGCAGCGCCTGCTTGACTGCAGCGCGCCGTTTGGCGAACGCCGGCGGGTCCACCACGATGAGGTCGTAGCTTTCGCCCTCCGCCTCCTGGTGCCGCAGATAATCGAATGCGTTGGCCTCGATCAGCTCCACGTTCTCGAAGCCGTTCAGCTGCGCGTTGACCTCGGCGCGCTCGAGCGCCTCGTACGACGAATCGATCGCGGTCACCTGCTCCGAGTGCGCGGCGAGGTGCATGGTGAAGGAGCCGTGGTAGGAGAAGCAGTCGAGCGTGCGGCCGCGCGCCAGCCGGCCGGCGCGCGCACGGTTCTCGCGCTGGTCGAGAAACGCGCCGGTCTTCTGGCCCTTCCACGGCGCCGCCAGATAACGCACGTCCGCCTCGCGCACCTCGATCTGCTCGGGCACTTCGCCGTGCAGCAGCTCCGTAGTGAGCGGCAGCCTCTCGTGCGCGCGTACGGCGACGTCGTTGCGCGCCAGCAATCCTTTCGGTTGGCATCGCTCGAGCAGCGCGGCGACAATCTCGGCGCGGAAGTGCTCGAGGCCCGCCGACAGGAACTGCGCGACCAGGTGATCACCATAGCGATCGACGACCAGTGACGGCAGCCCGTCGGCTTCGCCATGGATGACGCGGTACGCATTGCCATCGATGGCGAGCGCTTCGCGGTACTCGACCGCCGAGGCAATTCGCTCGCGCCAGAAGGATGCGTCGATGGCACGGTCGTCGGACGTCAGCATGCGCAAGGAGATTTGCGACGTCGGACTCCAGAGCGCCGTTCCAATCGAACGCCCTCGGTCGTCCATGACACTTACCGCACCAGCCGGTGCGTTCGGCGGGCCGATGACATCGCTGCGGTAGATCCAAGGGTGGCCGTGCAGCCAGCGCAGGGCACCCCGGCGGCTGACACGTGCGATCGCTCGGTTCATTGGCTCCGTTTCAACGGTGTCTCCGGTGCGCGTTGCACGGCCTGTGGTGCAAGCTGCATACTAGGAATATGATCACCGATTAGCTCGAGCACGACGGCGCCGCCCCAGCCGGATGCATTCCGCTCGCTCGTCGATTATTCGCGCAAGCTGGGAACCGACGACATGCTGGTATTGCGCGGCGGCGGCAACACGTCGCTGAAGCTTCAGCTCGCCGACGTCGCCGGCCGACCGGTCCATGGTCTCAGTGTAAAGGGCAGCGGCTCCGATCTCGCGAGCGTCGGTCCGGCCGACTTCGCGCCGCTGCGCCTCGATGATCTCCCTGCTGCTCCGCACGCTCGAGAACATGAGCGACGAGGCGATGGTCGATTACGTGGTGCGCTGCAAGCTCGATCCGGCAGCGCCGCGGCCCTCCATCGAGACGCTGCTGCACGCATTCGTTCCGGCCGCCAGCACGCACCTCTGGGCTGAGATTCGGGATGAGCGTGCCCGCACCCACGGCACGACGCCGGATCAGATCGAGGCGTACTATCGCCAGCGAAGTCTCCTGCATCTGGAGGTGCGGCCGGAGGATGTGGCCGAGGCCATTCTGTTCCTTGCCAGCAATTGCTCCTCCCGTACAACATGCTGTATGCTCCCGGTCGACGCGGGAGTTCGGGAAGCGTTCGTTCGCTGAGAATTTCGGGCGTGACTTCGGAGCGCGGACGAAGTGTGTACGACGAGTTGACCGGGCCTCTGATTTCCGCTATACTTCGAGTGTTGAAATAATTGACGTTCAATGTCCTTTCGAGGACCTCTTGATCCGCGTTTTGCCGGCCGAGCGATCGGCGGGCCTGCTTCCGTGAGGGAGTTGACGAAGACGCGGATTTTGCTATCTTTAGTGGC
>JBQTJO010000125.1:0-1514 GCA_052387015.1 Gemmatimonadota bacterium | reverse complement strand
TTGCGAACGCGTGTGTCAGATTTACGGGATCGAGTGCTGCGATGCCTGCATCATGCGCAGCGGCTGCCCGCCGGACCACGCCCGGGCCGAAGTCGACGAGATATGCGCGACCGTCGACGACGACCGCGGTCGCCGGTCCTGCGCGACGCGAGGTCGGGCCTGCGCCACCGGTGCCGAGCAGCACGATTTGCGTCGTCAGCGCCAGGATTGTAATCGCGGCGATCACGGTGTCGGTGGGTCATGGCAAAGGGGCTGACAGAGACTGTATATAAACACACTGGTGAGATCAACAGGTAAAAGTTGTCGGGCTGAAGCCCGACCTACGGCCTACTGACACAACTCCGTGATACTTATGGAACTACAACGTATATAGCGATATGGCATTCGAAGGCGCAGCTGCGGATCGCTCGATGGACTGGCCGGCGCCTGGGGAAGCGGATTGGGATGCGATCTACGCGGAGCATCTGCCGCGCATCTACAACTATTTCCGCTTCCGCCTCGCTGCCGAAGCGGACGTCGAAGACCTGACCGCACGCGTGTTCGAGAAGGCGTGGTCGGCGCGCAGTAGCTATCGACGAGATCTCGCAGCGTTCTCGACGTGGTTGTATCGAATCGCCCAGAACGTGAGCGTCGACTACCTGCGTTCGCGTCGCGCACACGCACCGCTCGACGCTGCGCTCGATGTGGTCGCAGACCGCACGCCGGAAGCGGACGAGGAGCGGCGCTCGGATCTGGCGCGGCTCGCGAAGCTCACGGCCTCGCTGTCCGATCGCGAGCGCGATCTGATCGCGTTGAGATATGGAGCGGGCCTGAGCAATCGCGCGATCGCGCCGCTCGTGGGCCTGAGCGAATCGAACGTCGGCACGATCCTGCACCGGACGGTGCAGACGTTGCGGTCGCAATGGTAGCGGCGGAGAGCAGCGATGAACGATGAATTCCTGCATGCACTGCGCCGCGATCCGCCGCCGGAGTTCGCGCGCGAGCTGAAGCGTCGATTGCGGCGGCAGTCAGAGTCGCGCAGCAATCGCTTTTGGACGGTACGCACGCTGCTCGCGGTGCTCCTGGTCGGCGGCTTTGCAATGGCCGCGGCACTGCTGTTGCGAGGTGGTGATGAACCGGCTCGCGAAGATCAGCCGGTGGCGCAGAGTGCACCGATCTCGCCACAGCGCGCACCACAGGCCACAGTCACTCCACAGCCCGAGCGACAGGTCCCTCGCAACGACAGTCCGGCAGGGCAGCCGCAGGCGCAGCAGCAGGAGCCAGAGGCCAAGGACATTCCGCTGGCGCTGATCACGACGCCGTTGACACGACCGCCGGCTGAAGCGCTCGCAGCGAGGCTGGGCAGGCACTATGCGCTCGCTCAACCGCGCGTCATGACCATGGACGATTCCGAGGCTTTCCGCGCGTTGTGCGCTAATGCCGATTTCGTGATGGCGTCGCGACGTATCGACGACGTCGAGCTCGCGAATTGTCGCAAGTGGGGTATCGATGTCGTCGAATGGAAGCTCGGTTAC
>JBQTJO010000124.1:0-4050 GCA_052387015.1 Gemmatimonadota bacterium | reverse complement strand
GCAGCGCGCGACGAAAGTCGCGCCGAGGGTCAGCGCGAGCAGCACCGGATCGATCGGCGGCTGGCGGTTGGGCTCGCCCTTCTTCGGCTTCGAGCCCACGTCGGCGGAGGCGGAGAACTGGCCTTTGGTCAGGCCGTAGACGCCGTTGTTCTCGAGCACGTACAGCATGTTCACGTTGCGGCGAATCACGTGGCAGAACTGACCGAGGCCGATCGACAGCGAATCACCGTCGCCGGAGACGCCGATGAACACGAGCTCGCGGTTGGCCGCGGCGGCGCCGGTCGCGATCGAGGGCATGCGCCCGTGCACCGCGTTGAAGCCGTGCGCTTCCTTCAGAAAGTAGGCGGGCGTCTTGGACGAACAGCCGATGCCGCTCAGCTTGGCGACGCGGTGCGGCTCGATCTCCAGCTCCCAGAAGGCGCGCACGATGGCGGCGGTGATCGAGTCGTGGCCGCAGCCGGCGCACAGCGTCGACATGACGCCCTCGTAATCGCGCCGCGTAAGGCCGAGCGCGTTGACCGGCAGCCCGAGCTGCTGAATGCGAGGCTTGTTGATCGAGGTCATTCGACCGTCTCCGAAGCGACCGTTCCTGCGCCGACCGGCGTGCTGGTCCTCTCGGTACGACGATGCAGCAGCTGGTTCATGATACCGTTCACGACGGTCTGGCTGCTGAGCGGCATGCCGCCATAGTCGCACACGCTTCTGAGCTGTTTCCTCGACACGTTCAGCTCGAGCGCCAGCAGACTGCGGAGCTGCCCATCGCGATTCTGCTCCACGACGAAATTGAGATCGTGCGCGGCGAGGAACGGCTCGACGTCGTCGGAAAAGGGGAAGGACCGGATGCGCATGTAGTCCACGGCCACCCCCTGTTGCGCGAGCTGATCGATGGCCTCGAGCACCGCCGCATTGCAGCCGCCCAGCGAGACGATGCCGATCTCGGCATCGGCGGTGCGCTGAACGACGGGTGCAGGCAGCGCCGCGCGCGCGCCGTCCAGCTTGCGCGCGAGCCGGTCCATGACCTCGGTGTATTCAGCCGCATCTTCGGTGTAGCCGCCGTACTGATTGTGCCCCGACCCGCGCGTGAAGAACGCGCCTTTGGGATGCACGCCCGGCAGGGTGCGCGCGCACACGCCGTCGCCGTCGCTGTCGAGATAGCGGTAAAAAGCCTGGCTGCCCGCGAGCTGCTCCGCGCTCAGCACCTTGCCGCGGTCCGGACGATAGTCGTCATCCCAGGACAGCCGCGGCACGCGCCAGTCGTTCATGCCAATGTCGAGATCGGAGAGCACGAACACCGGTGTCTGATAGCGCTCCGCCAGATCGAAAGCCTCGACCGCGAACTCGAAGCACTCGGCCGGATCGCAGGGGAACAGCACGATGTGTTTGGTGTCGCCGTGCGACGCGTACGCGGCCAGCATCAAGTCACCCTGCTGCGTGCGGGTCGGCATGCCGGTGGACGGTCCGGTGCGCTGGACGTCGAAGAAGACGGCCGGCACTTCCGCATAGTAGGCCAAGCCGATGAACTCGCTCATCAGCGAAATGCCCGGACCGGCGGTCGGCGTGAACGCGCGCGCGCCCGCCCAGCCTGCGCCGATCACGATGCCGGCGGCGGCCAGCTCGTCTTCCGCCTGCACGATCACCGCCCTGCTCTTCCCGCTCTCCGGGTCGGCGCGAAAGCGCGCGCACAGCGCGCGGAAGCCGTCCATCAGCGAGGTGGCGGGCGTGATCGGATACCATGCGCCCACGGTCGCGCCAGCGTAAACGCAGCCGAGCGCCGCCGCCGTGTTGCCGTCGATCAGAACGTATTCGTCGGGCGGCGCCATGCGCTCCAGCCGAATCGGCAGCGGGCAGTCGAAATGCTCGTGCGCGTAGTCGTAGCCTATATGCAGCGCGCGCCGATTGGATTCGACGAGCGCCTGCTTCGCGCCGTACTGCTCGAGCAGCAAGGCTTCGACGATCGGCATGTCCAGATCGAGCAGCGCGATGAGCGCGCCGACGTAGGCGATGTTCTTCATCAGCAGGCGCTCGCGCACGCCCTCGAATGCCTCGTTGCACAACCGCGCGAGAGGCACGCCGAGGAAATGGACGTCGGCGCGGGCCAGCGCATCGTTCAGCGGCCAGCTCGAGTCATAGAGCACGTAGCCGCCGGCACGCAGCTCGGCGATGTCGCGCGCGTAGGTCGCCGCGTTCATGGCGACGAACAGGTCGAACACGGGGGTGCGCGCGGTGTGACCGCGGTGGTTCACCCGGATCTCGTACCAGGTCGGCAGGCCCTGAATGTTGGACGGAAAGATGTTCTTGCCCGACACCGGAATGCCCATCCGGAAGATCGCCTGCATGAGCAGCGAATTGGCGCTGGCCGAGCCGGTGCCGTTCACGGTCGCGATCTTGAGCGCGCAATCGTTGATGGAGATGTTCATCGCGCCGCCTGCAATACCGGCAACGCGCGCGCGCCGCCGCCCGCATACGTGATCTGCAAATCGAACTTCCTCATGTCCCACGCCGCCGTCGGACAGCGCTCGGCGCACAGGCCGCAATGGATGCAGAGGTCCTCGTCCTTCACCATGACGCGCGCGGTGTGCTCGAGCGAATCGGAGATGTAGAGCGGCTGTTCCGCGTGCAGGCGCGGCGCCGTCAGCCTGGTTGCAAGGTCGGCTTCACTGTCGCCGTTCGCGAACGTGATGGTCAGGCAGTCCACCGGGCAGATGTCGATGCAGGCGTCGCATTCGATGCAAAGGGGCGCGGTGAAGTGCGTCTGGATGTCGCAGTTGAGGCAGCGCTCGACCTCGGTCGCGGCCTGCTCCGCGCTGAAGCCGAGCTCCACCTCGAGATTCAGCCGCTCGAAGCGCTCGCGCAGCTCGGCGTGCTGCATCTTGACGCGCGCCGCCGGGCTGTACGCGTTGCTGTAGCTCCACTCGTGTATTCCCATCTTCTGGCTGGCCAGGTTCATCCCCCACGGCGGCCGCTCGGTGAGCGCGATTCCGTTGCAATGGTTGTGGATGGAGATCGCGGCCTGGTGGCCGTGCTCGACCGCCCAGATGATGTTCTCCGGACCCCACGCGGCGTCGCCGCCGAAGAAGACGCCCGCCAGCGTGCTCTGCATGGTCGTCTTGTCGACGACGGGCATGTCCCACTCGTCGAATTCGATGCCGATGGTGCGCTCGATCCACGGGAATGCATTTTCCTGCCCGATGGCGAGGATGACGTCGTCGCATGGAATCGTGACCGTGTCACCCAGCTGTGTGCGCTCGAACACCATGCCGGTCAGCTTGCCGTCCTCGATCACGAAGCGCTGCGGCACGTGATGCTCGAGAATCTCGACCTGCTCTTCTTCCGCGTCTTCCAGCTCCCAGGGCGACGCCTTGAAATGCTGGCGGCCGCGCCGCGCCATGACTTTGACGTCCCTGCCGCCCAGCCGCTTGGAGGTGCGGCAGCAGTCCATGGCCGTGTTGCCGACGCCAATGATCAGGACGCGCTCGCCGATCGCGTCGACGTGACCGAAATGCACGTTGGCCAGCCATTCAATGCCGATGTGGCTGCGGTCGCTGTCGTGACGCCCGGGCAGCTCGGCGTCCTTGCCCTTGGGCGCGCCACTGCCGACGAACACGGCGTCGAAGCCCTGCTCCAGCAGCCATTCCATGCTCGTGACGGGCGTGTCGTAGCGCACGTCGACGCCCATGTCGAGGATCATGTCGATTTCTTCGTCGAGCACGGCGGCCGGCAGACGGAACGCCGGAATGTTGATGCGCATCAGCCCGCCCGGCCGCGCCAGCCGCTCGAAAATCGTGACCTCGTAGCCGAGCGGCATGAGGTCGTTGGCGACCGTGAGCGAAGCGGGACCGGCACCGACGCACGCGATGCGCTTGCCGTTCCTGCGGGCTGGACTGACAGGGAGTCTGCTGCTGATGTCGTCGCGGTGGTCCGCGGCGACGCGCTTGAGACGGCAGATCGCGACCGGCTTGCCGTCTACACGGGTGCGGCGGCAGGCCGGCTCGCACGGGCGATCGCACGTGCGCCCCAGGATGCCGGGAAACACGTTCGACTCGCGGTTGA
>JBQTJO010000123.1:0-2013 GCA_052387015.1 Gemmatimonadota bacterium | reverse complement strand
CGAAACCCATGTCGAGCATTCGATCCGCTTCATCGAGGACGAGCGCCTTTAGTGATCCAAGCGGCAACGCCTCCTTCTGAATCAAGTCGAGGATGCGTCCGGGCGTGCCGACCACTATGTGCGGTTCATGCGCGAGCGACGCGAGATGCGGCCGCAGAGGAATGCCGCCGCACAATGTCAGAACCTTCACGTTGGGAATGAATCGGGCCAGGCGACGGATTTCCCGGCTCACCTGATCGGCCAGCTCGCGCGTCGGACAGAGCACGAGTCCTAGCAGCCGTACAGCCGTCGCATCGAGCGTCGACAACAAACCGAGCGCGAACACTGCTGTCTTGCCGCTGCCGGTGATCGCCTGAGCCAGGACATCACGGCCCTCGAGCACGGCCGGCAACGCAGCGGCCTGTACCGGCGTCATCGTCACATAGCCGATTTCGGCGAGTGCGCGACGCAACGGCTCGATCAGCTTCAGCTTGGCGAAATCGGTCATCCGGACAGGCTGTCCGTCGCAACCTGACTCTCCTCGCGTCCACGCTGACGGCGTTCGGCCTCCTCGCGCGCCTCGTCGATCGCGGCGATGACTTCATGAACATCCGGCACGGACTCGTCTGCTGCGAATGCTCCTGTGAGTTTGCTTTCAGGCTTGAGCTCTCCCTGCTCGAACAGCGACCACATCTCGGGCGCGTAGCGGGTCTCGATCAGCTCCGGCGCGAAGCGGCCGAGCGTTTGAGTGATGTTCGTAACGTCGCGCTCCAGCATCGCGTACGCGTTGTTGTTGCCCGCTGCATTCACCGCTTGCGGCAAATCGATGATCACAGGCCCGCCCACGTCGACCAGCACGTTGAACTCCGACAGATCGCCGTGGATCAGACCGGTGCACAGCATGCGCACGATTTGCTCCATCAAGAACTGGTGAAACCTGAGCGCCTGCTGCGATGACAGTTCGATCTCGCCCAACCGCGGCGCCGAATCGCCGCCCGCATCGGTGACCATCTCCATCAACAACACGCCGCTGAAGAATCCGTAGGGTTGCGGCACGCGCACCCCGACCGAGACGAGCCGATAGAGCGCATCGACTTCCGCGTTCTTCCACGCCTCTTCCTGCTCCTTGCGACCGTAACGGGTGCTCTTCGCCATCGCGCGCTTCTGACGACTGCCGCGAACCTTGCGTCCTTCCTGGTAGAGCGAGCGTTGCTGAAAACTACGCTGCGCCATGTCCTTGTAGACCTTGGCGCACCGGATGTCGGCTCCGCAGCGTACGACGTAGACAGAGGCTTCTTTACCGCTCTTCAGCTGCCGTACGACTTCATCGACGATGCCGTCATCGAGCAGCGGCTGTAATCCTTCGGGTGTTCTCATCGAGCGTGGGCGACAGTCCTGACAAAAGTTGCGCGAGCTTACAGGCTTTCGCCGGGCGCTTTCCGTGAATTTGACATCGCCAATCAGTCCTCGTCCCCACCGCTGTCGAAGCGTCGCTGTTCCTTGAGCCAGCGCTTTGTCGCGCTTTTGTTCGAGAGCATTTCGAGGAAGCGCTTTTGCTGATTGATATGTGCCCGCAAGTCCCGCGCGCGACGTTGCGTGACCAGATGGAGATCCCGCGGATGAGTCGCGCGGCCGTGAGGAAGTCCGTGATCCAGGCGGAAGGCATCCTGGAGAGACCGCAGCTCGGCCTTCGCCGCTTCGAGCTGCTGCGACAGCAGTCGGTTGAATTGCCGCAGCCGTTCACCGCTGATCCTGCTCACGTGATCGGGATCGATGAGCTCGAGACGCAGCTGTGCTTCGAGCAGCGTCAACAGATCGTTCGTTGCGTACGCGCGGTTGATCTGTGGCATGAGCTCGGTCTTTTCGGCGCGTCGCGCAGCATCCGCCTCGCGATCCGGATGCACGGCGCTCGCAAGCTTGCGGTAAATCTCTCTCAGGAACTTCTTGGCGGCCTGCGCGCTGGCTTCCGCACGTTGCAGTCCTGCCGACTTCCGGCGCTCCGCCGAGCGCTCGCGCCGACGAGCCTCGTCGTTC
>JBQTJO010000122.1:0-2319 GCA_052387015.1 Gemmatimonadota bacterium | reverse complement strand
GCGCTGCTCCAGGCGCTGCGCCGTGACCAGGCTGGCCTCGAGAATTGCATTCGCGCGGTCGTAGTCGCCGCGATCGAAGAACACGCGACCCAGCCACCGCATCAGCTGCGGACCGCGTTCAGGCTGTGCGCCCGCATGGGTCAGCTCGATGGCGCGCTGGTAGACGCGTTCGGCTTCACCCCAATCGCCGTCGTGCTCTGCCCGGCGCGCGGCATTGACCAGCGCGTCGAGAGAGTCTGTGGCCGCAACGGCCGGCCGAGCGACATCGAGCGTTGCGAGCATTAGTTGGTCGCCGGTGAGTATTCGGAGAAATGAGAGAGAAACGCGGTCACGGTCTCCTCGCGCCTGTCGACGACGCTCGGCACGATCTCGAGGGTGCCGTTCGGATTGTGGTAGACGACCACCACGCGCGAGCGGTCCCCGATCTGGTCCTCCAGCTCGTCGAGATCCAGCACCAGCCTGACCGTCACCTGGAAGGTCGTGACCGGCTTCTGGCCGCCGTCCATCTCCCAGGCATTCAGGTCGATGCGGATATAGTCGCCGGTCACGAGCGTCGCCGAGAAGTAAGTCGGCCGCCGCACCGAGTTCTTCTGCACGACGAGCTTGTGATCATCGAACTCCAGCACGCCGCCCTGCTTTCCGATCGGCGCCGCGGTGACATAGGTGACCGACTCCGTCTGCTGGCTGCGGTAGCGCAGCACCTGCACCGTTCGTTCGTTGTGTGAGAACTGAGGAGCTGCCGGGGCCGTAAGATCCCCGAGTCCGTCGGTTCGATCGCACGCGCCGAGACCGGCAAGAAGGGCCAGTGCGGCGACGTACAGAACACGGCGGTCTGCTTTCATTTGCAGCCTCGTAATTTTTGAATGATTGGGCAGCGAGGGTCGTGCTGGCCGGCCTTGGCAAGCAAGTCGGAGGCCACTGTGCAAGTGACGATTTGAACGGCAGTTACCGCGAAAAGCGCCTAAATTCAGAAGCGACCAGGTGTAAAGAAATGTTGCAGGTGCAACGTTGCGATGAGAGGGATGGGAGCGATAAGAGCAATGCGAGCGAGCGATGGAAACGCTCTCATCGGGCGCTCACATCGCTCCCATCCCTCATATCCTAAAACGCTGACAATCCCGTCAGGTCCTGTCCCAGAATCAGGCCGTGCACGTCGTGCGTGCCCTCGTACGTGTAGACCGATTCCAGATTGGCCATGTGACGCATGGCCGAATACTCGGCCAGGATGCCGTTCGCGCCCAGCAGGCGGCGCGCTTCGCGCGCGATATCCGTGGCCATGTCGCAATTGGCCCGCTTGGCGAGCGAGACCTGCTGGGGCCGGTAGCGCTTCTCGTCCTTCATGCGGCCGAGCCTGAGATTGAGCAGCTGGCCCTGCGTGATGCGGGTCAGCATGTCGGCGAGCCGGACCTGCTGGATCTGCTTCGCGCCGATCGGTTCGTCGAACATGACGCGCTCCTTCGCGTAGCGGAGCGCTTCGTCGAAGCACGCCATGGCGGCGCCGACCGCGCCCCAGGCGATGCCGTAGCGCGCCTGGGTCAGGCACATGAGCGGGCTCTTGAGGCCGCCGGAATTCGGCAGCAGCGCGTCGTCGCCTACGCGAACATCCTGGAGCACCAGCTCGCTGGTATCCGAGGCCAGCAGCGAGAGCTTGCCTTTCTGATCCCTGGCGGTGAAGCCGGGCGTGTCGCCAGGCACGATGAAGCCGCGAATCGAAGCCACATCGTCGAGCGGACCGGTCTTGGCCCAGACGATCGCAATGTCCGCCATGGAGCCGTTCGTGATCCACATCTTCGCGCCGTTGAGAACCCAGGCGCCGCCATCCTTCCTGGCCGTAGTGATCATGCCGGCCGGGTTGGAGCCGAAGTCCGGCTCGGTCAGGCCGAAGCAGCCGATCAGCGCGCCGCGCGCCATCTGCGGCAGATACTTGCGCCGCTGATCCTCACTGCCGAATTCGAAGATCGGGTACATGCAGAGCGCGCCCTGCACCGACGCGAAGGAGCGAATGCCGGAATCGCCGCGCTCCAGCTCCTGCATGATCAGGCCGTACGCGACGTTGTTCAGCCCCGCGCAGCCGTACTCCTCCGGCAGATTCGCGCCGTAGATGCCGAGCTCGGCCATCTGCGGGATCAGCTCTTTCGGAAATTTGCGCTCGATGTAGGCGTGCTCGATGACCGGCAGCAGATTGTCATCGACCCATTGCCGCACCGTGTCGCGCACCATGCGTTCCTCTTCCGAGAGGAGCGCGTCCGTGTCGAAGTAGTCTATGCCCTTAAACTTTGCCATTTCAATTCATACCGCAGTTATGTGCCGTAGTATTGT